>CAZGLR010000058.1:14937-21326 GCA_964526635.1 uncultured Ignavibacteriales bacterium
CGCCCCGGGGTAAATCCCTGCAGCGTGAATTGAGCTGGTTGAAAATGAGCCGGGGGGATCGCAACGAACTTGCCCGCTCCCGTATTCGTGAATACGAACAACTGGTTGCCAGGGAAACCGCTGCCGGCAAATCCGAACAGGCTGTTATTCAGATCGCACCCGGTCCCGAACTGGGTAAACAGATTATTGAATTCCACGACGTCACCAAAGCCTACGATAATCAGCCGGTCTTCGAAAATATCTCGCTTGCCATTCCGCGCGCCGCTGTCGTCGGCCTGGTCGGACCCAATGGCGCCGGGAAGACTACTGTTTTCAGGCTGATTACCGGTGACTTGAAACCGACGGGGGGAGACGTAGTTATCGGGTCATCAGTCAAACTGGCCCATGTCGACCAGATGCGGGAAAGCCTCGATGGCGATCTCAGCTTAATCGAAGAAGTCGGCGAGGGTCGCGATGAGGTCACTATCGGCGACCGCAAAATCCCTATCCGCCAATACCTTGCCCAGTTTGGCTTCAAAGGCGCCAGCCAGCAAAAATTGTCGTATCAACTCTCCGGCGGCGAACGTAATCGCTGCCATCTCGCCAAGGTCCTGAAGAATGGCGGCAATGTCGTCATGCTCGACGAACCGACCAATGATCTCGACGTCAACACCCTGCGCATGCTCGAAGAAGCCATACTTGACTTCTCCGGCTGCGTCCTGGTTATCAGTCACGATCGCTTTTTCCTCGATCGCGTCTGTACGCACCTGATGGTGTTTGAAGGCGAAGGAAATATCCGGTGGTTTGAGGGCAACTTTGCGGCTTATCAACAATGGCGTCTCAATGAGCTCGGCGATCGGCTTTTCGAAAATCGACGGCACCGCTACCGGACCATCGTACGCGCCTGATGGCCGGTCTACAAATTTTCGGGATAAAACTTCCGCAGATATGATTTCATCGTATCGGGGACATCGAGATCATCGATGTCCTCTTCACGCTCGACTTTCGTGCGAATTTCATCGAGATGCCCCGACTTCACCTTTTCCGCCCATTCGGCGTCAAACAACAACTCTCGGCCCATCGCAACCAGATCGATGCCGTCTTCAATAACTGTCATCGCCTGCTCGGGATAATGTATTTTACCTACTCCGACAACTGGCACTTCCGGAAATGCCTGCTTGATCAGTTTGGTCGGGTTTTCGCCCGGCAATGACATCGGCAGCAGCGATTTCCCGTATTCCCAGCTCGATACATGAATCACGTCCACACCCAGCGGCACAATCTGCTTCAGCAACTCAATTGCCTGACCAGTATTGTAACCATCGGGTTCCGGTTCTTCGGGTGAAATCCGGTACCAGACAGGATAGTCTCTTCCGATCTCGGATCGAATAGCCTTTACTACCTCGCGCGCAAAACGACATCGATTTTCCATCGTCTGGCTCCCGTAATCATCGTCGCGCTTATTAGTAAACTGCGAAAAGAATTGTTGAAAGAGATAGGTGTTGGCGCCATGAATCTCAATCCCGGTGAACCCGGCCCGTCTGGCCCGGCCGGCCGCTGCGGCAAATGCCCCGATAACTTCCTGAATCTGCTCCACTGTCATTGCCTGCGGCATCTCCGAGGTGCCGCGACGATTCAACACCGCCGATGGCGCCCACGGTTTCCCGCCGGAAAACTCCTCCCGGGCAGCATTGCCGCCATGATGAATTTGTAAAAATGATTTTCCGCCCGCGGCATTGATAGCTTCTGCACAGTGAGTCATCGATGGTATCAGATTATCGCTGTGACACCCCACTTGATTGAGAAACGAATGCCCTGATTTATGTACATAACACGCCGGGGTCAGAATAGTCCCGATGCCATATCGCGCCCGCGCTGTCAGATAGGCAATCTCCTGCTCTGAAAACGATCCATCGGCCTCTCCCGCCGTCGTTGTCATCGGCGCCATAACCAGCCGGTTGGGGAGAGTGCATTGTTCTGATATGGCTATCGGTTTGAATAATGGCGAAAATGACATGGACAAATTCCTCCCATAATAACGACAGGTATTGGGCATATTACGCAAGCGGGTACCATATCGCAAAGAAAAATTCGATTCCGGCTCTTTCATAATAAAAAATCAACATTTAGGCATACCTTTACATGTTGAATAAGTAAACTTACTTATTCCGCAGATGTACTCAATTGGGAGTTGCTATTATAGACTTTTTCAGCTATAATACATACACCGGATCTTGCACAGCATAATTGAGATTAATTTATACAAAGCACATATACGAACTTCGGGGGAACTATGGGGGATAACAATCACTCGAAAAATGGCGGCAAGCCGCCCGGTACAGATGCCGCAACCATCCATTCATTCCATGATAGAACTCAGGCATTCGGGTCGATCGGACAAATAGACGAAATCAAAGCCCGGATTATCGATGCCAACAGCCGCCTGATGGCCATGTACCGCGCTTTGGCTGCCGGTACCAGCGATGCCGACGATCGCCGACATTATCTCAACCAGGAACAGAAAATCCTCGAGAACATGGAAGACCTCCTGCAGTCACTGGAGGCACTCGAAAATAATTCACCTTGATAATAACATCAGAGGCGATTCACTTCCACATCCTCACATGGAGGGAATTATGACAAGGAGCAGACAAATCAATGTAACACCAGCTTATCTGATCTATACTGTAATCATCATTCTCGGTATGGTAATTATCGGATGCAGCGATGATGACAAAAGCACCGCGCCGGATACTCCGGTTACCGGCTATGCTTATTATGTCGATGTCAACACCGGCAGCGATGGTAATAATGGCTTATCCGGCACGCCATTTAAAACTATCACCCATGCACTTTCCGTCGCTCAACCACATGACTCTATCAAAGTCGCTCCCGGCACATACAATGCCGCCTCAGGCGAAACCTTTCCAATATCTATTCCCGACAGTGTGGCTCTAATTGGAGATGTCGTCGGTTACGGAATAGTATTTCCCGACACGATCAAAATCGATGGCGTCGGGTCGTATGATGCAAGCAACTCAGCTGCTATTGTAGGCGGGAATGGCGCCCGTTTATCCGGCTTGTATGTTCGCCAGCCAGTCTCAAGTATCCGTCATTATTGTGTCATTACTGAAGACAACGATTTTACCATTGACCATAACACCCTTTCCAGCAATTATGGTTGCGTCCGGTTATTGGGTTCGGGCAATCCGGTTGTCCTGGCCAATAATTTCGAATCCACAACCTACTATGGCGTGTACAGCAATTGTATCGGCAGCGCTCTGGTGCACGATAATTGGTTTAAAGATGGCACCTACGTCGATAACGCTCTCGGTGATATCGAAATCAGCAACAATGCCTTCGAGGGCAATGCTTCCCGGGCGATTTCAATTCAACATGGCAATGCCTTGGTCTCAGGCAATACTATTACTGGAAGCTATAGTCTGAGCGCACTGCGCATTCAATACTCCGGTCATACCACGGTAAGACAGAATACAATCACCCAAAACAATGCAACCGAACCATGCGTTCAAATCATGGGTAATTGCTGCTCCGATCTGGGCACGGCTGCCGATCCCGGCGGGAATACGTTTACCGCAGCCGGCGGAATCGCAATTAGCCTGGAGTCCGATTCGACTATTTCGGCTCTCGGCAATACCTGGCCGGCCGCGCCGCCCGTTTGTGGCACCAACATCGTCATCACCTCAAGCGGCAAAGTCGGCTTCGGTACCACCGCCGCCGACACCTGCTCCGGCATCAAGTAGCCTGTTGACAATAACAAGAAAAAACTGCCGGATATTCCTGTTCGGCAGTTCTTTATGCGTTTTCCAGAAAAAAATAAAATTGTTATTGCGGCTATTACATAGATCATCTATAATAGCTATTCAGCCAATAGGATTCATTGACGGACACACTATATTCGCAGCAAAGGACGACGCAATGCACAGGGGAGAAGACAACGACAGGACATCATCGGGCCATGATGTCGCTAACGACAGCAGCAAAGACCACCATGATTCACCCGAAGACACATCACAACAGGATAATGACCACACGACTGACAAATCGCCGGAAAAAACGGCCGATCACGATCTCTCCGATCCAATCGACAAAACCGCTGCATCCGACGGCCCCCCGGCTGCTGATACGAGCAAGGCCAAACTTTCGCCATCGGATATGGCAAACATGTCGACTGATCACATCGACGAGGTCAAAACTCGTGTTCTGGAGGCCAGCGCCCGCCTGGCAACCATGTATCGCAATCTGGCCGCCACCGCGGCCACCGACACCGAACGGCAAAAATACCTTGACCAGCTCGCCGAGGTCGAACGTGACCGTGACGAATGCCTGATTACCCTTGCCAACCTCACCCGACGTCTGGAGTAAGGGAACACACCCCCCGAAAGTTACCCACCGCAACAGTTTTTAGACGATAACCATATTCAGTTCTTGCCAGCAGTGACGATAAATACTATTATAAGGTGTATTATATTAACCGGAGCATGCCCCGCTTGCGGGGAGTGAATAGTATATAAAATATGGTATACGGGGATAACGATTGTGCCATACCGGCCGGGGCTGACATCATTACCTCCGTTTTGAAACATATCGTACAATCCTTGATGTAAGGAAAGGCAGGGAGATGAAATCCACTATGTATTTTCGCTATGGCGCATTTTGCGCCATCCTGATGATGTGTGCCGTATGCACAGTAGCTGTCTACGGTCAATCAACCACACCAACCTACCAAACTCGCGGCACGCAGGAATATGTTTGCGGTGATGCCAATGGCGATGGTTCACTCAATATCGGCGACGCCGTGTTTTTGATTAATTTTATCTTCAAAGGCGGTCCCGGGCCTGATGCCAACTGTTGTGAGGACTGCCCGTCGACGGTCACCGATATCGATGGCAACACCTATACAACTGTCAAAATCGGCGACCAGTGCTGGATGGTCGAAAACCTCAAAGTTACCCACTATCGCAATGGCGACCCGATTGATCATGTTACCGCCGGCGCGACATGGGGTGGTCTGACTACCGGAGCCTATTGTGAGTATAATAATGACCCCGCCAATGTCCCGATCTATGGCAGGCTCTATAACTGGGCGGCCGCTGATGATCCGCGTGGACTCGCCCCCAACGGCTGGCATGTGCCGACAGATGCTGAGTGGAAACAACTGGAAATGTCTCTTGGCATGAGCCCGGCTGAGGCCGATGGAACCGAATGGCGCGGCACTACTGAAGGTGGCAAGTTAAAAGAGGCAGGCACAGTGCATTGGACCAGCCCCAACAACGGCGCAACCAATGAAAGCGGCTTCACCGCGTTGCCCGGCGGGTACCGCGACGACAATGGTAACTTCGGGTATTTGAATGTCGGCGCCTACTTTTGGGCTTCGACAGATTACAGCAGTGGCAACGCCTGGTTCCGGTACCTGGGTAACTTCACGTCGATGGTCGGGCGTTACTACATCTATGAGCAATTAGGTTTTTCGGTGCGTTGTGTCCGGGATTAACTGATTATTTGACATCTTACGCCGTAAGACGGGCTATGAGGCATCTGCCTTATATAGCGTCGTGCGAAAAGTAAAGTGCGGCAGGTCCTCCACGGGACCTGCCGTAGTCGTTTCCTCGCGCAATTACCGCATTTATCTCTTGCTATCATCGACGGCAATTGCTATTATATTGTATATTATATCCACCAGAGCATGCCCCGCTTGCGGGGATGGAATAATACAAGAATTATGGTATACGGGGGAGTACATGTGCCATATATGCACGCGCTGACATCTCTACTCCGTACCGATACGAACCTCGCACTACTCGGTTAAGGGAAGGCAGGGAGATGAAATCCTCTATGAATTTTCGCTATGGCGCATTTTGCGCCATCCTGATGATGTGTGCCGTATGCACAGTAGCTGTCTACGGTCAATCAACCACACCAACCTACCAAACTCGCGGCACGCAGGAATATGTTTGCGGTGATGCCAATGGCGATGGTTCACTCAATATCGGCGACGCCGTGTTTTTGATTAATTTTATCTTCAAAGGCGGTCCCGGGCCTGATGCCAACTGTTGTGAGGACTGCCCGTCGACGGTTACTGATATCGACGGCAATGTTTACCAGACGGTTCAAATTGGCGATCAATGCTGGATGCTGGAGAACCTTAAAGTCACCCATTATCGCAACGGCGATCCGATTGACCATGTGACCGATGATTCAGAATGGGAAGGTCTTTCTACCGGCGCCTACTGCGAGTATGCCAATGACCCCGCCTATGTCTCGATCTATGGCCGGCTCTACAACTGGTATGCGGTGGATGATAGTCGTAATATAGCTCCTGAGGGCTGGCATGTGCCGACTGATGAAGAGTGGAAGCAATTGGAGATGTATCTTGGCATGAGCCAGGC
>CAZGLR010000059.1:0-20741 GCA_964526635.1 uncultured Ignavibacteriales bacterium
GAATACAACGGCAAGGGTGTCTCATATTGTGCGATTTGCGACGGCGCTTTCTTCAAAGACCAGGTTATCGCGGTTGTCGGCGGGGGAGATGCCGCCGTTGAAGAGGCTATTTTCCTGACCAAATTTGGCAGCAAAGTGATTATTATCCATCGCCGCGATAAACTTCGGGCCCAGAAAATTATTCAGCAGCGCGCCCTAAAGAACGAAAAAATCGATTTCATCTGGGACACGATTGTTGAAGAAATCAGAGGCGATACCAAAGTCCAGTCGCTGGCGCTGAAAAACGTCAAGACCGGCGAAGAATCGGAATTGAAGGTCGGAGCGATTTTTGTCTTTATCGGGTTTCATCCCAACACCGATATTCTCCCGGAGGAAATCAAGAAGACCGAAGCGGGATATGTGTTGACCGATACCAGCATGGCGACGTCGATGCCAGGCATATTCGCCTGCGGCGATGTCCGTGACCAGCTTGTCCGGCAGATTACCAATGCCGTCGGCGATGGCACCACGGCTGCGATGGCGGCTGTGTATCGTATTGAAGAGATGGAAGATATCAAAGAGGAAGCCGCGGCGAAATAACGCACTTTCCGCGATTCCCCTGAAGATAACGCAACGGCCCGGTGCGGGATACGGCAACGGACCGTTATGCATGAAGAAATCTAAATATCGTTTTCCATGTCGGCCGGTTCATAGTACTCCCGCGCATGGCGGCAGCAGGGGCATTTTACCGGTGGTTCGTTGCCCTCATGAATATATCCGCAGACACTGCATTTCCACTTGATGGGAGCTTCTCGTTTGAAAACGGTTCCGTCCTTGACCCGCTCGAGTAATTGGCGATAACGGTCACGATGATGTTCCTCCACCCGGGCAATCATCCGAAACAACACCGCCGCCTGCTGATTGCCATCTTCTTCCGCCTGCCTGGCGAATTCAGGATACATATCGGTGACTTCATAATGTTCACCATCGGCGGCATCAGCCAGATTGGCTGCCGTATCGCCAAGACCACCCAGAAGGGCGAACTCGTCCTTGGCGTGGCGCCGTTCATTCTCAGCGGTTTCTTCGAATAATCTGGCGATGTAATGAAACCCCTCTTTGCGGGCCACAGCGGCATAGAATGTATACTTATTCCGCGCCTGCGATTCACCGGCGAAGGCGGCTTTCAGATTTTCTTTAGTTCTGCTCATTAAGTTCTCCTCTCTCGTGGGAGCAGTCTGACCGTCATGTGCCCAACAGTCAGAACGCCCGGGGACTTTTGTTTGCCTGATTATATAGGAATTATTCCTGTTAATCAAGTAGACATTTCTGTCTGTCATAAGAAAAATCACCGGATAATTATCAGACGGGTGAAATATGCCGATGGTCGCAATGAAAAGATAATTATGTGCAAATCTCTGCTGACGTATGCAAATCAATGCGCCTCGAGTTATCGAAGAAAGCCGCTCAGTGCTCCGCAGAATTTGTATAAGCTATTGCAATATATTGCCGTAAGTCGATGGGTCGAGGAATCGAAAAATATCTGCAAGATTATGCCGATTTGGGAAAGACTATTGCTAATTGTTAGATTTGTATTACTTCTGTGTTGCGTTACGACGGGAGTGGTATGCCGAAACATGCCCCTTTCTGCTTTTGGCAACCCCTCAACCACTCCCGTTTTACCCACTAACCTTTCGCCCCAAACTGCCGATATCTTTAAAGAACTCGAACAGTGATACAATAACAACAAGAGAGTACGAGTGAAAATTCCCGGTATTTTACATAGAATCTCGATCCTTATTATTTTGCAGTCGATCCTTATTTTCGCAGCTGTGACTATTATCAGTATGGAAAATAATCAGGCCCGGATAAACCGCCTGATTGAATATAAATTCGATACCATTGGTCGTTTCTTTAATACCGAACTCGAAGCATTTCGATCCATCGGTATACCGTCGATCAAGCCGGGTGAGGCGCACCGGCAGTTTGACTCGTTGTTCGATGCTATAACGCCGTTGCTCGAAGGTCTCGGCGGAATCGCCTTGCTGGAAAAACCCGGCAAGGACGCCCCCTTGCGGCTTGTTGCGATGCGTTATACCGCGTCCGACGATTCCCTTTTATCCGTCGATTTCACTCGTCTGCTGCGTTTTGCCGAAGGCAGTTGGAATGAAAAACGGGAAGTCGTGGTCGGTAATAAATTCGATGCCGCACCGGGCAAGATCAAGCCGATTTTTATCCGAACGGCACGCGGGGAAGCCGGGGGTATGCTGGCTTTTATCTTTCTGCCGACAGAAATTGTCGGCAGCGATGCTGCTCATACCACGACACTGATAATTCTCTTTCTCGGCATTACTCTGGTCTCTTTGTTGATGGTCAACCTGCTGGTTAAGAAGTACATCGAGCCGTTGCAGCAGGTTAGTAATGCCATGGAACGCACCGCCCAGGGCGAATTGGGCTGTCAGGTTGCATTTGCCGGCGCCGATGAAATCGGACGCGTGGCCAGTGCCTATAACGCAATGTCTGACGCGCTTGCCGAAAAACGGCGGCTGCTGACCGAAAGCAACGACAATCTCGTTGCGGCCAACAACCGGCTGTCAGATACGCTCGACAAGCTCTCCGAGGCAAACAAATCGCTGGCCGAGTCGGAGTCGTTCTTATCCAAGCTTATTGAAAATGCTCCCTTCGCGGTCATTGCCACCGATGCTGCTCATAATATCCTTATCTTCAGTCAACCGGCCATGAATCTCTTTGATGTTCCGCCCGATGTGGCAATGCGCTGCAACCTGGGAGATTACTTCCCCTTTGTCGTCGATAAGATATTTCCCATAGATGGTCAGGAACATATTGTCCTGACCGATGAAATGATCTGCCGAAAGTACTCCGGGGAAGAATTCCCCGCCTACGTCAGCCGCGTTCCGATCCGTGATGAAAAAGCCCGGATCTCAGCATACCTGTTCATTATTCGCGATATTTCTGAATCCAAGGGTTTCCAGGAGATGCTGATATCTATTGACCGTATGGCTACCCGCGGCGTGATGGCCGGTGAAGTAGCCCATGAAATCAATAATTATCTTGCCGTAATTCTCGGTAATGTCGAGCTGTTGCCGCTGCTTCTGGCTAAGGGTGATATGGACAAGGTCGAGAAAAAGCTTGACGTTCTCAAAAACTCCGTCGCCAAAATCCAGCGGTTTGCCGAGGGGCTCGGCAGCGAAACGGGCGAAGTACCGGAATTCCATCCCAATGATCTCAATCAGCTGATCGGAAACCTGATTGCCTTTATCCGCCCACAGAATCATTACGATAGTATCGAATTTCATATCGATCTCTCCCGGCAACTGCCGCTGGTTGAACTTGACAGCGGACAAATGCAGCAGATGCTGATCAATCTGCTCAACAATGCCGCAACCGCTTTGAAGAACTCCTCTGGCAAACGCAGCATTGTATTATCCACCGGTCTCGACGCCGACAACAACGCGGCGGTGATCACCGTCACCGATACTGCCGGTGGCCTGCCCGATGATATCCACGATGAAATCTTCATCAGTCGCTACAGTGGTAAACGCAATGGACGGGGATTCGGTCTGGTCATTGTCAAGCGGATTGTCGATAGCCACAGCGGCATCATAACCTGCGACAGCCGTCCCGGCGACGGCACCACCTTCAGGATATCCATTCCCCTCAAGCATCCGGCGGAAGCGGAAGTCGAATCGGCGCAGGCTGCCGATCAAGTTAGCCCTTGACACTGTTACTGCACGGGCGCTACCTTTAACCGATGCGACGCAGGCTGTTTTCATCTTTTCTTGCCCCTATCAGAATCCGGTACCTGGTTCTGGTAACGATCGTTCTCGGATTGATATTTTTCGCGCTGGTTTATCAGGGTATACACCGTGCCCGAACTTCGGTGAAGAATATAATGGTCGATGAGGGCAAGGCCCTGATCGAGAGTCTGGCGTTGTCATCGAACAACGCCATTCAGGCTGAATTGCTTCTGGAAAACCTGGCCGAAACCCGCTTCGCGCAACTGGCCGAGAGCGCCAGAGATGAGCTGCTGACCTCCGATGATCCGGAAAATTTCCGACGCTTTACCGAAACCAATGATCTGCGACATATCGATCTGCTTGACGAAGACAGCCATATCATCGGTTCCGACCGCTGGGTGAGTGGTTCGTGGCCCGATTATCCGCCGGAAGTTATCGCCGAAATCCATGATCTGCAGGTGATGGGCGGCGGTTATCGATCAGTGATGCTGCAGCCCGACACCTCCCGTCCGGTAATGCACTATTATATCTATGAGTATATGCCCGAGGGCAATATTGTCGTCATGACTGCAGAGGCGAATTACCTTGGCGAAATCACGCGTCAAATCGGCATCGGTTCGCTGATTCAACGCATCTCTAACCAGGCCGGCATCGATTACATCTTGCTGCAAAGCCGCGGCGGCATCATCTTCGCTTCCCGGCCCATGCAGCCGGTGCTGTCGATTGCCGCCGACAGCTTCCTCGAAACCCTCATGGACGCCGATACGATTGGCTGGAGGTTTCACGAATTTGAGGGCAGCGGGGTGCTCGAAATAGCCCGGCGTTTTGAATCGGTAACGTATCCGCCGGGGGTTTATCGCATCGGACTTGATTTGACCGAGTACAACGAAGTCCTTAAATCATATGATAGCCAGGCTGTCACAATCGCGGCCAGCTTGTTTATTCTGACCCTGCTGGTTGTGGCGGTTGTGGCATTGAATCAAAACTACTTCCTGCTTGATCAGTCGTATCGACAGATGCAATCTCTCTCCGCCACTGTTTTCAATCGTCTGGCCAGTGCGGTAATTGTCTTTGATCACGATCGCCGAATTGTGGCACTCAATGCTTCCTTTACCGAGCTGACCGGTATCGGCGCAGATGCTGTCGGCAGCACCAGTACTGCCGTCTCTTCGAAACTGCCTTTCGCTCTGCCCGATGCCTCAGATACCGCCCCGGGTGTGATTGGATCGGAACAGATAATTCAAACTCCGACAGGCGATGATCGCATCGTTCTGATTGCCATGTCATCGCTGCCGAATGAAGCAGGCGGGGGCACGGTGGTTATGATGCATGATATCACCGAGCAGAAACAGCTCGAGGAAAAAAACCGCCGGCAACAACGCCTGTCGGAGATGGGGGATATGGCCGCCGGTGTGGCCCATGAGATCCGAAATCCGCTTAACGCCATCTCGATTGCGGCGCAACGCCTCAAGGCTGAATATAAACCGCCGGAAGATGTCGATGAATATACCATGCTCACGTCCAATATTCTGACCGAGACCTCGCGGCTGAATACGATCCTGACCCGTTTTCTGGAGTTGGCCCGCAGCAAAACCCTGGAACGGGATGCCCTTGCCGTTGCGGCTCCCATCCGCCGTGCCATTGCCAGTGTTGAACAGGAATGTGCCGACCGAGGGGTCGTGCTTGCTATCGACCTTGATGATTCGCTGACCGTTCAGGCCGACAGCGACAAATTACAACAGGTTTTTATTAATCTGATTCGCAACAGCCTGCAGGCTATGCCCGATGGCGGCCGTATTGAGATCACCGCCGAGTCAATGGCATCGCAGGCAAAAATCCGTGTTCGCGATACCGGGCCGGGTTTCCCCGAAAACGTAAAACACAAAATTTTTCAACCCTATTTTACAACGAAATCAGATGGTTCCGGGCTCGGACTGGCCCTGACCTATAAGACTATTACGGAAATGGATGGCAACGTCGAAGCCGCCAATGCTCCCGATGGCGGTGCGGTAATTACTATCTTATTGCCGCGGGCGTAAACAGGAAGTCCAGCTCAACGGATTCACTATGGCATGGTGAAGAGGGGGTAGCCATATAATCCGGCCTGAATTAATATCATCAGTGTCAGCATGATACCGGCTCCGGATTTGAGATGGCCAAGGACGATGCCATACAATCCCCGAATCGCCCAGAAGGCGAACATGAACAGAAGAAGTGTATTACCCAGTGAAGTGGTCAGGACTTCGGTTGAATGGGCAATCGAAATATAGCCAAAGGCTGCCAGAGCGACCGCCACCGCCATATTCAATAGCCTCATCGCTGCCTGATTAGGGCGGTCCAGTTGGGGAAGTTGATCCCGCCAGCGCAGGATACTGCCGAGAAACAAATGGAAAAGGACAAATACCAGACTCAAGACGCCGGCCATAACGATAAGGAGTTCATTTCTCATGCCTCACCGCTCCATGATAAAATACCCAGCATGGTACAAAAACGGCCGCTGCCGCGGCCGTTTTTGATGATTCACAGACTTTTACCCATAGGAATCAGGCGCCAACCTGCTCTTTGAGCCATTCGGTTGTGCTTGATTTCGGGCGTTCGATCGGTTCACCCCAGGCCCGCGAAACGATCAACTGGGAAGCCATACCCATGGCACGAGAAACGGAGAAGAGGACCGTGTAGTATTCAAATTCGCGCAGGCCGAATTTATACAACAAAGCACCGGAACCGGCATCGACGTTCGGCCACGGATCAGAGATCTTCTTGATCTGCCGCAGGACATTCGGAACCACCTTGAATACCAGCGCTACTGTCTTGTAAACCGGGTCTTCGGCACAATGCTTGCCGCCGAATTCGAGGAACGCATCGAAGCGGGGATCAGTGATGCGCAACACAGCGTGACCATAACCGGGAATGACCTTACCGGAATTCAGCGTATCCCAGGCGAATTTTTCGAGCTGCTCTTCGCTTGGAACGCCATCGAATTTGTCCATGACCTCAAGGACCCATTTCAGGCATTCCTGGTTGGCCAGACCGTGGAGCGGGCCGGCCAGGCCGTTGAGACCGGCTGAGATAGCATAGAACGGATCCGATAACGCTGAACCGACACAATGGCAGGTATGCGCCGAGACATTACCACCCTCGTGATCGCAATGAAGGGTGAGGTACAAGCGCATCAATTTGGCGAAATTTCCGTCGGGATCATCAATACCCAGCATGTGGGCATAATCAGCGCCCCAATCAAGGTTCGGATCCGGAGCGATGCGCGGACCCTTGTTATAGCGCATCCGATAAACGCCGGCGGCCAGTTCGGGAAGAATTGCCAGAATCCGCAGACAGTCTTCCATGGTCGGTTCCCAGTAATCTTCCTTGCGCATGCCCTCGGTATAGCGGGCACGGAATTTTGATTCACCTTCCATGGCCAGGATACCGGTATCCAGCATGCACATTGGATGCGCATCTTTCGGCATCGCTTCCAGCACTTTCCAGACATAATCCGGAACACCGCTGTATTTTTCGTATTCCTTCTGCAGATCTTTCAGCTCATCAGCGTTGGGAAGCTTGGCCGTAACCAGAAGCCAGAAGATTTCTTCGGGAAGCTTGTCAAAAAGATCTTTTAATTTAATGCCGCGAATAATCAGGCCCTCATCCGGCGGAACTACTGACGTATCGCACACCATGGCGCGCACACCACGCATACCGCCATAGACCTGTTTGAGATTTACTTTCGAAATTTCTTTGGCGCCATGCTCTTTGACCAGAGCACGGATTTCATCACGCATGCCGGGTATCTGTGCGGCAAACGTGTCCTTTAATTTAGACATGGAAGTACCTCCAAATATTCGGGGATGTTATCTATACACATTTTGCATTGTCAGAGTCATCTGTCGCACCATTGTGAAGTTTTTCACATTATCTTGTAATGAAAAAATAATAAACGACAATTGCCCTGAATTGTCAATATGATCGTTTGAAAATAACTTATCAAGAGGGTGCCTCCGGGAAAATTTTGCCGGGATTCAGGAGGTCGCCCGGATCGCAGGCCTTTTTCATTGTCCGCATTGCGCCCAGGGTTGCCGTATCGAATTCCCGGTCAATATAGTCGCGTTTGGTAATCCCGATACCGTGTTCGCCGGTAATCGTCCCACCCAAAGCCAGCGTGCGGTCAAACAAAAGCCCGATGCCGCGGTCAATCGCGGCCATTTCGCCCGGTGAACCATCCATCCCGAGAAAATTGACATGAAGATTGCCGTCGCCGGCATGACCATAGCAATTCATCCCGACACCAATCTGATCACCGAGTTCCGCAACATAACTGACCAGCTCGGGCAGTCGCGATGGCGGCACACAGATATCCTCGGCGATTTTGTGTTTAACCGCATGCTTAACCGCATTAGACAGATTTCGCCGGGTGGTCCATAATATATCACGTTCGGCATCGTCCGAGGTTGTCTGAAACAACCTGAGCCGGAATGTCCTGCAGATTCGCTCAATCGCGCCGGCTTCAATCTCCGCGTTGACGCCATCGGTTTCAAACAGCAACAGCGCGTCTCCCTCCGGGACCGCATGATCGGGATCATAGGCATTAGTACAGGCAATAGCTCCGCGATCCATGTATTCCATGGCACATGGCACAATCCCATCGGCAATAACTCCGGCCACCGTCGCGGCGGCATCGATATCCTTTTCAAACACCGCCAGAATTGTCTGACCCCGGCGGGGGAGATCAACCAGGCGCAGTGTGATCTCGGAAAATACGCCTAAAGTCCCCTCATTGCCGATCATGACATCGAGCAGTCCAAAGGGCGCCCGATGATCAAGATCAACGACGGTGCCATCCATCAGCACCGTGCGGCAACTCAAGACATAATCCCTCGTGACGCCATATTTCTTGCATCGCAAACCGCCGGCGTTTTCGGAGACATTCCCCGCGATCGTTGACTGATCATAGCTGGCCGGATCGGGGGGGTAGAATAATCCCACCGCCTCGGCCTGCTTCATTATGTCGATAGTTATCACCCCGGGACCGACTGTCGCGGTTTTGGCCTCACGGTCAATTTTGATTCCGTTCAGCCGCTCGATTGACACCAGCAGACCGCCCTGCGTGGCCAGTGCGCCGCCCGAATAACCAGTCCCGGCCCCCCGGAACACGACAGGCAACGAAAGTTCCCGGCAGAGTCTAATGGCCGCAATAATCTCGGCCTCCGATTCGGGGAAAAACAGGGCATCGGGAAGATGTACGATATCAGAGGCATCGACCGTATACTCCTCGCGGCCATCCCAGTCAAAAAAGACCCTCCCGGAGGGGAGGGTCATAGTCAGTTTTTTTCTTATGTAATCGGTCAGCGCCATATTAATGCTTGGCCGGTGGTTTCGACGGCGTTTCAGTCGGACTTTTCGTCGTTGCCGGGGGAGTGGCCGAACCACGTTCCTTCTCTGCGGCCTTTTTATATGATTCGCTGCGATAGTCGGTTGTGTAGAATCCTGAGCCCTTGAGCAAAAAGCCCGCTCCGCCGGTTATGACCCGACGCGGTTTCTTCCCGCACTGGGGACATTCGCAAATCGGCTCATCAAGGATACTCTGGAATTCCTCAAACTCATGGTTGCAGTGCGGACACATATATTGATAGGTTGGCATCTTTCCAGTTTCTCCTCACACCTCACATTATGCTACGAATGCTTCGGTCCCGCCGAAATTATTTCCTCAGGCATATCATCGGCGAATTTCCTGAATTTGTCCATAAAAAGCAGCGCCAGTTGCCGTTGCCGTTCCTTATATGCCTTCGGATCTGCCCAGGTCTGCGCCGCCGTCAGCAGCTCTTTGGGGACCCCGTTACAGCTCGTCGGTATTTCGAAACCAAACTGCTCGTCCGGGACAAACTCCATGCCCAGCAACGTACCCTTGAGGGCTGAAGCGATTAACTGATTCGTGTGTTCCCGACTGATGCGTGATCCGGCCTTATAATCGCCGCCGGTCCAACCGGTATTGAGCAGCCAGCACAGAGTACCATGGCGGGCGATTTTATTGCGAAGCATAGTCGCGTACTTCAATGGCGACCGGGACATAAATGGTGCCCCGAAACAGGTCGAAAAGACTGTCTCGGGCCGATGTTCAGGATCACAACCATCAATTGACGGCCGACTCGTATATCCCAGCAGGAAATAATACGCCGCCTGATCCGGAGTCAATCGGGCTATTGGCGGCAGCACCCCGGAATCGTCACAGGTTATGATAAAAACATGGCTCGGATGTTTGCCTCTATATTCAGATGATGCCTGGGCCATAAAACTCAATGGATAATTTGCCCGGACCTTTTCGGTCACACCACGTGTCCCTTTGTCGGTAAGACGGGTAGCCGCATCAAAAACGACGTTCTCCAGAAGTGTCCCAAACCGCCGGATACCAACAATTTCCTCCGACTGACCATCGGGGCCGGGGGAAAGCAGGTTAGTATAGCAACCGTTTTCAATAGCAAACACGCCCTCTTCCGACCAGCCGATGTGGTCACCGCCGATAATACCCCGGTCGGCATTTCCGGCCAGGCTGCACTTTTCTGAATCAATTAACCCGACAAACAATGCCGATTCGCCCTTCGCATCAATGCCGGCTGCGCAATTAAGCGGCAGGGTATTTTCTTCAGGCAGCAGATAATTCATTACCCGCATCACCGCGCCCATGATCTCACCGGCATACCCGGAATTGCCGATCAGGCAAATCTTCTGATCAAAGTTGATGAGGACAAATGTTGCCGACAATGTGCTGTCGATCTCGGGAATGGCGGTAAATGACGGCACATCGATAATCGGGAATTCGGGGATAAACTGTCGGAATTCGTCGGCATCTTTCGGGGATGTCAGCAAATTATGAAAAAACAGATTGTGCCAGGCCTTTTCGGAAATCAACCGCACCGGAAATTGATAATCACTTTCCGCTGCCGCGAAGCAGTCTTTGACGAATAAATCACGGCCCTGCAGATACCCCAGAAGCCTCTGGTAAATCGAGTTGAACTTTTCTTCGGAGAGCGGCCGATTGTGTTCTCCCCACCATATCTTGTTTTCGCTTTCGGCCCCGCGCACAATAAATGTATCGTTGGGACTGAAATCAGTCTGGATATCGCTGGTTACAGCAATAGGACCGTCGTGAGTAATGTGTCCTTCACCGCGAAAGATAATTTCTTCATACAGTGCTTCCGGAAAAAGATTCCAGTACACAGCCGCCGGATGCTTGATGCCGTGGTTAATCAGATCATAATCGGATTTAGCGGCATCCGCGATCGCTCGGGCCGGTGTTTCTATATTGAGTAAATTCGTATGCATTACCATTCCCTCCGCACTTTGCGATCACCGATATATATCTCATCGGGGGAATCGGGATCGAGTGCCCAGCGGATCCGTGCGATACCGTCCTGTATCCCCTTGACCGCACCGCAGAAACTCAGACGAAGATGTCCTTCCAGGCCGAATTCTCCGCCCGGAACAGAGACGACCAGAGCTTTTTCCAGAAGAAATTTCGACAAACGGGTGGAGTTTTCATCATACGAACTGAAATCGGCCAGGCAGTAAAACGTCCCCCGGGGCGGGATTATTTTAACTTTGTTGAGTGTCCGTAGTTCATCGACCATAATGTTTCGATTGTTTTCGAGCATGCGCCGCAGATTTTCGATGCCCGATTGTACGCCATTGAGGGCCCCCGCCGCGGCCGCCTGAAGCACCACCGAAGCACATGAAGTATTCTGTGCGGCCACATTCACCATGACCTTGCGGATTTCCGGGTTGGAAATTGTCCACCCTATGCGGAAGCCGGTCATCGCATACATCTTGGAGACGCCATTGACCACAATCACATGCGACGAGTCGAGATCCTCTTTGGCATAATCAAATGGCGACGCCCAGACAGTATCATCAAAAACTAGCTTGTGATATATGTCATCAGTAATGAAATACACCCCGCGATCTTCACAAAACTCAATTAAGCCGCGAACCAACTTCTCGCCATAAACAGCCCCCGAGGGATTATTCGGGCTGTTGACAATAATCGCTTTGGTTTTGTCAGTGACAGCCTTTTTGATATCATCGAGGCTTGGTTCGAACGTTCCCGGCTGCGGCTCCACCACTACCGGTGTCCCGCGCAGCATCTTGATTATCTCCGGATAGCTGACCCAGTAGGGCGCCAGGATAATTACTTCCTCGCCGGGATTGAGCAGCGTCATCATCAAATTGTAAATCGCCTGCTTGGCACCGGAATGCACCACGATATGCTCCGCACCGACTTTGCGGCCGTAGTTCTTCTCCGTATAGTCGGCGATGGCCTTAATCAACGGTGGAATACCGGCCGTGGCCGTATATCTTACCTCGGCCGAAGTCAGCTTGGCGGCAGAGGAAAGGATGGCATCCAGCGGCACCTTTGATTTCGGTTCGCCGGCACCGAGATGAATAACCGGCTCGCCCTGTTCCTGTAACTGGCGGGCTTTGCTGTTGAGTGCCAGCGTCGGCGATTCTGCTATTTTCATGGCTAACTGGCTGAGGCTCATAGCATCTATCCTTTCAATAGCACCGCGATGGCGGAGACATCGACAATATCCTGCGCGCTGCATCCACGCGATAAATCATTGGCCGGTTGCGCCAGCCCTTGAATTATCGGACCCGTTGCCGTCGCGCCGGCCATGCGCTGGGTCAGTTTGTAGCCGATATTGCCGGCATCGAGATCGGGGAAGATCAGCACATTGGCTTTTCCGGCAACGTCCGAGCCGGGCGCTTTGCGCTCACCTACCGAGGGAATTATGGCGGCATCGAGCTGCAGTTCGCCATCGGCCGGAATCTCCGGGTGAGTCGTCTTAAATATCTCAAGCGCTTTGATCACCTTTTCAGTATCAGAATGATGCGCCGAGCCCCTGGTGGAAAATGACAAAAACGCCACCCGCGGGTCTTCACCGACCAGTTTTTTCAGCGTGTCGGCTGTCGCCGCCGCGATTGAGGCCAACTGCTCCGGATTCGGTTGCGGTACCACCGCACAATCGGCAAACATGAAAATCTTGTTGGTTTGATCCATGAATTTCGGCAGTGTCATCAAAAACGATGACGACAATACTGTGATGCCCGGTGCCAGCCCGATCATATGCAGTGCCGCGCGCAGCACGTTACCGGTCGTATTTACCGCACCTGCCACCGAAGCATCAGCCTTGCCGGTCTGCACCATCGCGGCGCCATAGTACAATGGCTCCTTTATGGCATGAATCGCTTTGTCCTTGGTCATGCCTTTCCGGCCACGGCGCTCGACCAGTAGATCAACAAAGGCTTCAAAATCCGGACCATTGGCCGGATCAATAACTGTTACTGTCGAAAGATCAAGCTGATGCGTTTTGGCCAGTTTCTCGATTTCCGCCGGATCACCCAGCAAGACCACATGGGCGATCTGCTCTTTACGAAGTTCCCGTGCGGCAATGATAGTCCGTTCTTCAGTGCCCTCGGGCAAGACGACTGTCCGCCCGGTGGCTTTGGCTCTATTCTTTATTTCCGTTAATATATCCATCGTCTCCTCGCTCCTCACATGTGCACAATCACTATACCGTCTGACGCTGCTGCGACAGGTAGGCATTGATGAAGACATCCAACTCACCGTCCATCACCCGCTGAATATCCGACGTCTGAGCATCGGTACGGTGATCCTTAACCATATTATAAGGGTGAAATACATAACTGCGTATCTGGCTGCCCCATTCGATTTTCTTTTTATCGGCCGTATATTTTTCCATCTCTTTCTGCTGTTCTTCCAGGGCACTCTGATACAGCCGCGACTTTAACACCCGCATGGCTGATTCACGGTTCTTATGCTGGCTCCGCTCCGACTGACATTGCACCACGATATTCGTCGGGATGTGCGTGATGCGTACCGCCGATGACGTCTTATTCACATGCTGGCCGCCGGCGCCTGAGGCTCGGTACGTGTCAATTCGAAGGTCTTCGTCTCTTACTTCAATTTCGATATTGTCATCGATTTCGGGGGAGATGTGTATCGACACGAACGATGTATGCCGGCGGCTGTTGGCGTCAAATGGCGAAATGCGCACCAGGCGATGCACCCCTGATTCCGATTTGAGATAACCATAGGCATATTCACCCTTGATAATCATCGTGGCCGATTTCAACCCGGCCTCATCACCAACCTGATAATCGATCAGCTCAACGGTGAAAGCCTGTTTCTCTGCCCAGCGGTTGTACATACGGAACAACATATCGGCCCAGTCCTGCGATTCCGTGCCACCCGCGCCGGGGTGGACCTCGATAATCGCATTGCGGATATCATCATCACCCGACAAGAACGTGGCCAGTTCGAAATCATCAACTTCGGCGGCGAATTCGGTAAGACTTTTCTTGACCTCGGCGAACTCGGCGGGGTTGTCTTCCGTCAACTCAGCCAGTTCCGCCAGATCGTTCAGTTCGGCGGCATGCCGCTGAAAATCCTCGACCCAACGCTTATGTGCGGATAATTCCCGCATGATTGACTGCGCCCGCTCCTGATCTTCCCAGAAATCGGAGGCTGTGCTTTGTTTCTCGAGTTTGTTAATTTTTTCACGACGACCGTCGAGGTCAAAGATACCTCCCGATCTTGGAAATTCTTGATTCTAAGTCGTTTATCGTTTCGCGAACTTCGTGATCCATAATCCTGTCCTCTTAAGAAAAGGCTATATACTACTATATTAAACGGAACAGGTCAACAGCATACAAGGAATTTATGCAAAAATCATAAATCTGTAATACATGGTAACATCGCCCTTTTTTTTTACTGTATCAGTTTTCCGGTTGCCTTTTTGATCATCCGCTTTACTTTGTGTGGCAACAAAACTGGAGAGAGAATGAAAATACTGATCCTGCCGCTTGGCGTGTATCAAACCAATTGCTATATCGCCGCCGAAGAATCTTCGGGAAAAGGCGTCATCATTGACCCCGGTGATGAACCCGAGCGGATCTTCGAGCAGGTAGAAAAAAACAACATCACACCCGAAAAAGTGCTGTTGACCCACGGTCACGTTGACCATATCGGGGCGGTCCCGGCGGTCGTCGATAAATATAAGATACCACTCTACGCCGGCCGAGAAGAGCAATCGATGCTGCGCTCGGCGACCGAAAATTTTTCGGCTATGTTTGGCGCCCCAATCGTCTGTCCGCAGCCGGAACGACTTCTCAGCGATGGCGACACCGTGACTTTCGGCGATACCGCCTTCATTGTCCTGGGTACGCCCGGCCATTCACCCGGCGGCATCTGTTATCTGGCCGGATCAGTCGTCTTTTGCGGGGATACTCTCTTTGCCGGATCGGTCGGTCGGACCGATTTCCCCGGATGTAGCCATGAGCAGTTGATTCAATCGATCATCGACAAGCTGATGGTCCTGCCCGATGACACTATCTGCTATCCGGGCCATGGCGAAGCTACCTCGATTGGCCGGGAACGGCGCTCGAATCCATTTCTCACCGGAGGCCATTTTGTCTGATATCAAACCACTCAGCGTCGGCATGATCGGCGATTACCACCTGCATCCCGATTACTCGTTCGATGGCCACGGCTCCCTGAGCGAATTCTGTACTCGAGCGGTCGCTTTACATCTCAGCGAAGTCTGTTTTACACCACATTACGAGATGGCTCCGGCGGTTCGTGAAAAAGACGGTTTCATGCATATCAACGGCCAGAAAGAACCGATGTCCGATGACGTCCTCAAACACTACTTTGATGATGTCGCCGCCCACTACGCCGATTTCGGACCGATTGGACTGACTGTCCGCGGCGGCCTTGAATTCGGTTGGTACGACGGTTGCGAAAAGGACTGGGCAGACATTCAGAGAAAATTCCCGATGCATATGCGATTGGGCGCGGTACATATTATCAACGACCTCTGTTGCGCCACCAATGGCGAAGCCCAGGAATTATTCCGCTCCCTGCCGATGGAAAAATTCGCCGATACGTACTTCGAGAAGCTGGACACCATGGCCGCCTCAGGCCTTATCGATTGTATCGCGCATATCGATATTTACCGTAAGTATGGAATTGAAGTCTATGGTGATGATCTCCTGACGATCCACCGCGGCCGCATCGAGAAGCTGTTTGAGACGATGAAACAACATGATGTCGGCTATGAGCTTAACACATCCGGTTTGCGCCATGGCTTCTCCGAATACTATCCGACCATGGAAATCGTGAATTTCGCCCGGGGAGCCGGGGTTCGTATGGTCTCGCTCGGCTCTGATGCTCATGAACTTGATCAGATGGCACTCGACTTCGAAATGGCCGCCGCGACCGCCTATGAATTATTTCCCTACGTCGATGAGTAGATTACACTATGGCTCTCCACGGACGCATACTGCCACGGTCATTTTATACCCGCCCGACTTTGACGGTTGCCCCCGAACTTCTCGGTAAGACACTCGTGTATCAGCATCCCGATGGCACCGTTGCCGGTGATATCGTCGAAGTCGAGGCCTATATCGGCGAGGATGATCCCGCCTGCCATGCCGCCCCCGGCAAAACCGTACGCAACGCCATCATGTATGACATCGGCGGCCACAGCTATATCTATTTCGTCTACGGCATGTACTATTGTCTGAATTTTACAACCGAAAAGAAAGATTTCCCGGCGGCAATCCTGATTCGCGCCGTAGAACCACGCGAGGGTATCGAAATCATGACAGCCCAATCGCCGTCGACGGCAAGAAAACTGACCAATGGTCCCGGCAAACTATGCCGGGCCTTTGGTTTGACCAGGGAGCACAATGGTCTTGATCTGACCGAAAAGAAATTACACGTGCTCGATACCGGCCGCATTGTTTCCACTATCACAACATCACCGCGGATCGGCATTAAAAAGGCCGCCCGGCGGCCCTGGCGCTTCTTTTTGCCTGATTCCGATTGCGTCTCCCGGCCGCAATCGCATATATTCCGACCTGAATAATCCACGTTTTGAAGGGGAAAAGATGAAAGAACCACGCTCAAAGACAATACCTGTATCAACATACGAGTATGTCCTGCGCTACCTTGATCAGGCTGCCGGGTTGCTTGACCTCGATCCGAACCTGCTGCGCATAATAAAATCACCGCGTCGTATCAATATCGTCAACCTGCCGATCCATATGGACGACGGCTCCTTCCAGATTTTCACCGGCTACCGGGTGCAGCATTCTATTGTTCGCGGACCCAGCAAGGGGGGCGTGCGCTACCACCCCAATGTCAATCTCGATGAAGTCAAATCGCTGGCCGCCTGGATGACCTGGAAATGTGCGGTAATGGGTATTCCCTATGGCGGCGCCAAAGGCGGTATCGCCTGTGATCCCAAGAAAATGTCGGTCGGCGAATTGGAGCGGTTGACCCGCCGGTACACCGCCGAACTGGCCGATGTCTTCGGTCCTGAGCGGGACATCCCGGCCCCGGACGTCAACACCAATGAACAGACAATGGCCTGGATGATGGATACTTATTGCATGAACAAGGGCGATTATCATGCCTCGGTCGTCACCGGCAAGCCGGTCGTGCTGGGCGGATCACGAGGCCGTCACGATGCCACCGGCATGGGTGTCGGCATAGCCGTGCGCGAAGCCGCGGCCGCCATGGAGATCGACCTTACAACCTGTACCGCCGCCATTCAGGGATTCGGCAATGTCGGTACTATCGCGGCGAGATCCCTGGCCGGTATGGGTGTTAAGATCGTGGCTGTCAGCGATATCAACGTAGGCCTGGAAAATCCAAAGGGGTTTGACATACAGGATTTGATCGATTTTTCGATCAAACACGGCACCGTACAGGGTTATCCCAACGGCACCGAAATCGACCGGGAAGATATTATCACCTACAAATGCGATATTCTTATCCCGGCCGCCCTGGAAAACGTTATCACTGCAGATAATGCCGATCAGGTCAAAGCGCGGATCATCGGCGAGGGAGCCAATGGTCCAACAACGCCCGATGCCGCAGATATTCTCTTCGAAAACGGCACGCGCGTGATTCCCGATATCCTCTGCAATGCCGGCGGAGTGACAGTTTCGTATTTCGAATGGGTTCAGGATCGACTCGGTTATTTCTGGAGCGAAGAGGATGTTCATAACCGTCTTGAAGAACATATGATCAGGGCATTCACTGACGTTAATGTCGTCGCGGATCAATTTGGCTGTTCATGGCGCCTGGCTTCTTATGTGCTTGCTGTTAAGCGTGTTATTGAAGTTCTCCTGCTTCGCGGAGTATATGCGTAGAAACAAACAGACCGATAGTGGGGTTTACTATACTGAATAGATTCACTTGGTCTCTGGTCGCTTTTGGCCGTAAAATGTATAATGGGATGGTAACACATTCTGATGCGGTGGCATCGTAAATAGTATGGGAAGCATGCACCATGGCTAATCTGAGTATCTATCTGCTGGCGGCGCCGGCTATTTTATTATCGCTGACCGTACATGAATATTTTCATGCCTGGACGGCAAACAAACTGGGCGATCCGACCGCCAAGAACATGGGGCGCTTAACGCTCAATCCACTTGCCCATCTTGATTTCATGGGCACGCTCATGCTGTTTGTCACCCAGTTTCGTTTCGGCTGGGCCAAGCCGGTGCCGGTCAATCCCTATAATCTGCGCAACTGGCGCCGCGATGATCTCTGGATCTCCGCCGCCGGGCCGCTGTCCAATCTGGCGCTGGCCCTGATCGCCGGCACAATTTACCGGGTACTCGGCATGAGTAATATGCTCAATATCCACGAAGGCTTTATCACCTTTTTGTACTTGATGATCCTTATCAATGTTTCACTGGCGTTTTTCAACCTGATTCCGATCTTTCCGCTCGATGGCTCCCATATTTTGCGCAGCCTGCTGCCGGAACGCTTCGGACCCTCGCTCGATAACTTTAATCGTTATGCGCCCATGGTGCTCCTCGGTATCCTGATGCTGGGATGGTTTACCGGGGTTTCGATTATCTGGATTGTTCTGGGACCCTTTGTTCGTACCGTCATGTTTCTCTTTTCCGGAATTGGATAATGTATGCAACGAAGTTTACGGCTGCTCAGCTTCATCATAATCATATTTTTGCAGGGGTGTACACCCACGCCGCGTCCTATCGATGAGTCGCCGGGCGAACGATTCGACTATTCACCCATTAATTACATGCAACTGTCCGAGCGGCGTGCCCGTCTGATGTATTCTTCGGCTTATCTGATCGATCTCCGGGTCAATAATCAGGGACAACACTATGATGTCACCACCGAAGTTTATTTCTCCGGGGATTCGATCGGTGTCTTCGGCCGCGGTTATCTCGGCAAGGGAACATTTCGCGGGCATGTCATTGATGACAGGGTCAAGATCTATTTCCCCGACGCCAACGAATATGTCGAATATCTGCTTTCGGAACTGACCACAGCCGGTGAATGCGCCGGGCCCGGTGAAGTGATGATGTACATGCTGACTTTGCTGTCCGGCAAATCTCATTCACTATCGTCCGATCAACAGATGGGGCAGCACCCTGATGAACTGGTTTTCAAAACCGGCCGTTTTACCAATACTGTCTATCTCAAGTCGGCTGTCGACGATCAGTACCCGCGCCGCGAAATGTACCTCGATCACGACTGCGACGATTCGATTGTTATCGGGTATCGTGATTTCAGTCGTGAGCATCCCTTCTACAAAATAAATGATATCCTGTATTACAATGAACGGCTTGAGTTCCGAGCCCGTGGCTTCATGCGTGAGCAGAAATACAATATCGATATCGATGAGCGTAAATTTGTTGTTCAGATACCCGCGGGTGCAATTCGCCTGGATTCTTTTTAGCGATTGCGGGAGCCATTGCGGGAGATATTGACCGGACCCCCATAAATACCTATCTTATAAGTTTATGCAGAATTTGTACCTGAAAACATTCCGTCTGATCAAGCCCTATTGGCCGCGGCTGGTCATTGCCTCCGGTTCAGCCATGCTCTATTCGGCTTTGGCCGGGCTTCTGATTTGGCTGATCGGACCGCTTCTGGCCACTCTCTTCGGGGCCGATACCGGCTTTACCGAACTGGGGAAAATCACCGAATCAGCTGCCCAGGTACAACCGGTCCAAAACGGCACCGATCCGACGCTCTTGGAAACTGTCACGTCCATACCTGAGATAATCAAGGAATGGATGCGGACGCAGATCGACGGTGCCCTGCTCCGCGAAAGTAAAACCGAATCACTTATCCGCATATGCTGGGCGGTGCTGCTAATCGCCTTTTTGAAGAATCTCTTTAATTACACCCAGGGATTTTTCATGGCCTTTGTGCAGCAGTCATTTATGCGCGATATTCGCAACCGCCTCTTTGCCAAGTACCAGAGCCTGTCGCTGTCATATTTTCATAAAACGCGGACTGGTCATTTGATCTCGCGGGTTACCAACGATGTCCAGGTCCTCAATGAGACTATCGATCTTGGCTTCAACCATCTTGTCGCTGATACCCTCTCGGTCTTTATCTTTTCCTCCTTCCTGATTATCCTGAGCTGGAAACTGACCCTTTTGGCCGCGATCGTGCTTCCGGTTATCTTTTTCTTCATTTACATTGTCGGGCGCAAACTCAAGCGCTATTCGTTCAAATCGCAGGAGCGGATGGCCGACGTCAACGCTGTACTCGAGGAAAATGTCAGTAACATCCGTATCGTCAAGGGCTTCGCTACCGGCAAATTCGAAATCGCCCGCTTCTATGAAGCCACCAAACGGTATTTTTTCGCCCTGTTGAAGATGACGCGCGTACGGCTTCTGGCCAACCCGATCAACGATATGCTGGCGACCACCGCCGGCGTGTTTATCCTCTGGTTTGCCGGTACCCGCATCCTCACTGCTCAATCGTCGCTTATGGCCGAGGATTTTATCCTCTTCGTGTTCGCCATGTTCTCCCTGCTCAAACCGGAGGTTCCGCTTCTGGGCATGGGCGCGCCCATCGCGCTCTGGATCAGCCTGATGGTCGGCGATTTCGGGGTGAAGCTGGCGCTGGCGCTGGCGGCCCTCGTCCCGTTCCGCATC
>CAZGLR010000060.1:0-6710 GCA_964526635.1 uncultured Ignavibacteriales bacterium
CCCAGCACCAGGCGTTCGAGCCCGTCACCGACCTGCTTGCCCACACGCTCACGCAGATCGTCGGCTTCCGCCAGGCCCAGCAGGACCGCACCGGCACCGGACCGCTGGCGCAGACGCTCCACGACAACCGGATGCAGCGGGCCACCCTCGACGCGCTGTGGGCCGCGCGCGCGGCGGCGCTGCCGACCCTCCACCGCTACCTGGACCGCAAGGCGGCCCTGCTCGGCAAGGACAAGGTCGACTGGTGGGACACCCTCGGGTCCCTGGAGCTGCCCAGCGCCGCGGGAGACGTCACCTGGGACGACGCCCGGACCATGGTTCTCGACGGCTTCGGGGGCTTCTCGGAGGAGCTCCGCGACTTCGCCGCCCGGGCCTTCGACGGCGGGTGGGTGGAGGCCGAGGACCGCACCGGGAAGCGAGCGGGAGCCTTCTGCGCCGCCCTGCCCGTCCGGCGCGAGAGCCGCGTCTTCCTCACCTTCACCGGCGCCACCATCAACGTCATCACCCTGGCCCACGAGCTCGGTCACGCCTGGCACAACGACGTGCTCCTCGGCGAGCCCCGCGCCCGCCGGCGCATCACCTCCTCCCTGGCGGAGACGGCCTCCACCTTTGCCGAGGCCGTGGTCCGGGATCAGATCCTGCGCCGCACCCCCCGCGCGGCCCGGCCCCGCCATAGATACCATTGTTTTTGGTCAAAAATACTTCGACCGTGGTCTCCCCGGTTTCAAGCTCGGTGAAAACCATCGCCGTAATCCGGTACGTGGTGCTGTTGCCGGAACCGGTCAGGGTACCGTCGCAACCAGCCATAACCGCCAGGATCAGCCCGAATAAAAGGAGAATTGTCAGATGCTTGTTCATCATAGCTATGTATCGGCCCGGCAGACGGTTAATTTTACCATAAAATACTCGCCTGTCTCGCCGGTTGACCATATATTTGTATGACAGTATATTGGTGTCCGTTCGAATTTTTCTCCACAATTGCCATATGGAGCCGCCATGACCAAAGCTACCAAGGAAATTATCCAGACCAGCGCCTTTATTGTTGCGGTCGCGATCATCATCCTGATCTTCTGGGTGTATCCCCTCAATCAGGCCGGTAAAATCAACGCCCCGGTACCGACGCCTGATAGTGCCCCTACCCCCGCTGAATACGACCTTGCCGGCGATACGGTCTCATTTACTACCGAAGATAATCTCGAAATCACAGGATGGGTTTTTACAGCAGATATGGATACCGCTGCCGGTACCGCAATACTGCTTCATGGTCTCATGGCGGGATCATGGTCCCAGTGGGAGAAAGCGGCTATGCTGCACGGCCACGGCTTCACGGTCTATGTCTTTGACCAACGAGCCTATGGCGCCAGTGAGGGCGAGCATCCCTCGCCCGGCTATTACGAGGCCTCCGATTTGCAATCGATTATCACCCGGATGTACCTTGAAGATAAAATCACCCACCCGTTTATTGTCTGGGGTGAGGATCATGGCGGCAGCGCCGCTATCCGTCTCTGGCCCGATGAACCACGCATCGACTATGTCATTGCCGAGCAGCCATTGGTCAATGGCCGCCACTGGCAAAATGTCATGATCGACCGCAAAGATATGTCCTGCCCGGGAGTCATGAGAGGGCTGGTCTGGTGGTGGATGAAGCAAAATTCAGGACATGAGCTGAGTATCGAAGAAACTGACATCAGCGATCAGTTCGCGATGGCCACCGAGGAGTACACCGGGCGGCTTCATATTATCGCCTGCGGCAGTGACCGGCGGCCCTCGGATGCATTCCTGGCCGAGATGATCGGTTTGGGGGGAGTATGGCATTTGCTTGATTGTGGCACGGACCGGAGTGTTGATAATATTGCATCAATGGCGACAATTCAGGATTTGCTCCCGACAATTACAGCGGATACCGCTGACACTCCCGAATAATAAATGGGATTGATATCATGCAACAAATTACCTGGGGTGATTTCGAAAAAGTCGAGCTTCGGGTTGGCAAAATTATCGAGATTGATGATCTCGCCGGCGCCCGTAAACCGGCCTATATTCTGAAAATCGATTTCGGCGCAGAGATTGGGGTTAAACAATCCAGCGCCCGGATAACCGATCACTATTCCAAAGAAGATTTGCTGGGGAAATTGATCGTTGGTGTGATCAATTTTCCACCCAAACGGATCGCCGGATTCAAATCCGAAGTACTGGTGACCGGCTTCACCGATGCCGACGGTAAAATCGTGTTGATCTCCCCCGATTTCGACACCCCTCTCGGGGCTAAATTGATGTAGCGGCGCAAGTTCGTTCATTGGTGCGGCTCATCTATTTCTCCTTGCAAGTCTTTTGTCGATGTATTACTCTATTATTGAAGCCTGTTTCGGGCATTCAGTTCATTTTCTCGTGTCGGGGGGTTTGTCATGAATATCAAGGATCGGATTGAGGGCAGTGTTGTCGTGCTGTCTCTCAACGGCAAAGTCATGATCTGCGACGAAGCCGCCATGTTCCGTCGTGTCATCAAAGGCCATCTGGCCGAAAATCGCTGTAATTTCGTTGTCGATATGTCCGAGGTGCCGTGGATCAACTCCGAGGGAGTCGGTATGCTGGCCATGTCGGTGGCGTCGATTAAAAACGCCGGCGGACGGATCGCGGTATCATGCTGCAATGAAAAAGTATCGCGAGTGTTGACTATCACCGGCTGCCTGACGGTGATCGACTCATTTGACAATTCAGATGATGCGATTGCGTCATTTCGTGAGTGATTATCTAAATTACGCGGGGCAACTGGATGTCGTAACAGGTCGTTTCATCGATAGTATGTTATTGCTGCACGAGGTAACCCGCGGTATTGAGGCGCCGGCAACAGTTGGCAGAGATCATTGTATGCCTCACTGCAATCCCGCTCGGCCGGATAAGTTCCTTAGTTGCAAATCATTCTAAAAATAAACGGATTCACTAATGGCGTAGTTGCGTCGGCATGATAAATAACCCGCTCAAGGCCTTGCCTCATCCGCCCCTCATCCCTACATTTACAACATGGAATTTGCACCCGAATTCATTCAACGGCTCAAAAAAGCCTCCAAAATCGTCTTTTCAACCGGAGCCGGAGTCTCGGCCGAATCCGGCGTGCCGACCTTTCGCGGTAAAGACGGTATCTGGAACAAGTTGAGCCCCCAGGAATTGGCTTCGGTCAACGGCTTCATGGCTAATCCCAGCCTGGTCTGGGAATGGTATCAGTATCGCCGGCAAATCATGTCGACGGTGAAACCCAATCCGGGGCACGATGCCATCGTCGAGTTCCAGCGACGCTATCCCGAAGCGGTGTTGATTACGCAAAATGTCGATAATCTCCATCGCAGGGCCGGGTCTGAGCATGTGCTGGAACTTCACGGCAACATCTCCCGCAATAAGTGTTTTTCCTGCGGCGAACCCTTTCTGGAGGAGATTAATCCGGAGGAGGAGATGCCGCGCTGCCATTGCGGCGGATTGATCCGGCCCGATGTCGTCTGGTTCGGGGAAATGCTGCCTGAGCAGATTATCCGCAGGGCGTATGAGGCCTCCGAGACGGCCGAGATCTTTTTTGCGGTGGGGACCTCGGCGATTGTTCATCCGGCGGCGTCGCTGCCGCTAATTGCACGCCGGGCCGGCGCATATCTGGTCGAGGTCAATATCGAAGAAACGGCTATCACGCCGGGCGTTGATCAGTTCCTGCAGGGACCGTCGGGCGTGGTACTGCCGGCATTGCTGGCCGAGCTCGACAGGTAACAGGAGCGCTTCGGAAATCGACCTAAAACGCCAACGCTGCGCTTGACCGGCGGCGTGATTTCGCCTATACTCCACAAAAATTACTTATCGAAATTTAGCCATTCGGAGGAAACAATGGGCAACTATAGAATTCCCTATCCGGATAACGAGCCGATATTGTCTCATGCTCCCGGATCACCGGAACGGGCGGAACTGAAAAAAGCGTTGGCCGAACTGAAATCGCGCAAACTTGAGATTCCCATGATCATCGGCGGGCAGCCGGTTACGACCTCAGAAAAAGTCAAAATCACCTCGCCCCACGATCACAATCTCGAACTCGGCTTTTATTACAAGGGCGGCAAAAAGGAAATCGAGATGGCGATCGCGGCCGCTCTGGAGGCCAAGCAAAAATGGGTGAATCTTCCGTGGGAGCAGCGCGCTGCAGTATTCTTGAAGGCGGCCGACCTCCTGGCTGGACCGTATCGATCAATTATCAATGCGGCCACCATGCTGTCGCACTCGAAAAATATCTTCCAGTCGGAAATCGATGCGGTCGCTGAACTGGCTGATTTCTTCCGCTTTAATGCTTATTACATGCAGGAAATTTATGACATGCAGCCGGAATCAAGTGATACCATCTGGAACTACATGGATTACCGCCCGCTGGAGGGTTTTGTCTTTGCGGTAACACCGTTTAATTTCGTGTCTATTGCCGGCAACCTGCCCACTGCACCGGCCATGATGGGCAACGTCTCGATCTGGAAGCCGGCATCGAGTGTGTTCTATACTGCGCATATCATCATGAAGATTCTCAAGGAAGCCGGCTTACCCGATGGCGTCGTGAACATGATCACCGCCCGGGGGGCGGATGTCGGCGAGTTAGTCATGAAGAACAGGCATCTGGCCGGTATCCATTTCACCGGTTCCACCGGAGTCTTCCAGTCAATGTGGAAGACGGTTGGGGAAAATATCGCCAATTACAAGAGCTATCCGCGCATTGTCGGTGAAACCGGCGGCAAGGATTTTGTTTTTGTTCACAATTCCGCCGCACCGATTGAAGTTTCAACTGCGCTATTGCGGGGTGCGTTCGAATATCAGGGGCAGAAATGCTCGGCGGCATCACGCGCCTATATCCCGGAATCGCTCTGGGACGATATTAAAGAAATGCTTATCAGGACTGTTGGCGAACTCAAGATGGGCTCGCCGGAGGATTTCACCAACTTCATCAATGCAGTCATCGACGAATCGGCGTTCAACGATATCACCGGTTTTATCGATTACGCCAAGACAAGCAAGGACTGCGAAGTAATTATCGGCGGCAACTATGATAAGAGTAAAGGATGGTTCATAGAACCTACGGTCGTGGTCACCACGGATCCGAAATTCAAATTGATGGAAGAAGAAATTTTCGGCCCGGTCCTGACCATTTACGTTTACAAAGATGCCTACTTTGAAAAGACACTGCACCTGTGTGATGAGACCTCTCCCTATGCCCTCACCGGGGCGATCTTCGCCCGTGATCGGGAAGCGGTGGCGGTCGCCAATAAGATTTTGCGCAACGCGGCCGGCAATTATTACATCAATGACAAGCCGACCGGAGCGGTCGTCGGTCAGCAGCCATTTGGCGGCGCCCGGGCATCGGGAACCAACGACAAGGCCGGTTCGCTACTTAATATGATCCGCTGGACATCACCTCGAACAGTGAAGGAAGCGCTGGTGCCTCCGACCGACTATCGGTACCCGTTTATGGGGCAGGATTAATACATTGTCGTACAATGACTTGCAAACCTTTTGCCCGGCGGGGATTATCCTCGCCGGGTTTTATTTATAGCAGTTATTTTTATTATTGTTTTTATATTTTTGCTTGTATATTAGGCGGATTTGTCTATTATTACCCTCTGTGTCCCTTGCATTTGCATGGTTAATTTTTTTAATTTTTCGCATTTTTTTATTGCGCAACAGTTTAAAAAAACGGCATACTTTCTCGACTGAAACTGGTTCTGTCGTCTCGGCGATTGGGGCGATTGCGCTCAAGACAGAAAACGCTCAAACATAGAACCACTACCAAGGAGAGTTCGCATGCCAACTGCGAAAAAGAAAACCACCAAAAAGGCTGCGGTAAAGAAGACAACCGCCACCAAGAAACCCGCCAAGAAAACCACAGCCAAGAAGACTACGGCCAAAAAGACGACTGCGAAGAAGCCGACAGCGAAAAAGACAACCGCCAAGAAGACTGCGACGAAAAAACCGGCCGCGAAAAAACCGGCCGCAAAGAAACCCGCTGCTAAAAAACCGGCTGCTAAGAAAACGACCGCCAAGAAGACTACGGCCAAGAAAGTCGCACCCAAGAAAAAGGCTGCAGCTAAGAAGACCACCAAGCGTAAACCGAATCCTGCTTTCATGGCTCCCTGGACACCGTCGCCCGATCTGGCCGCCGTTGTCGGCAGCAAGCCATTGCCGCGAACAGAGGTGACCAAGAAGATCTGGGATTACATCAAGAAGAACAACCTGCAGGATCCGGCCAACAAGCGCATGATCAATGCCGATGCGACGCTCAAGAAGGTCTTTGGCGGCAAAGCGAAAGTGAGCATGTTTGAAATGACCAAGCTGGTCGGCAAACATCTCTCCAAGTAACCGTGCATTTCGTAACAGGGAATGTTGCGCAGGCGGCGACAATGGAATTGTCGCCGCCTGTTTTGTATATCTGCGGAAAATTACTTTTTAAAACGAACGTGTTCTTTGCCGTAGTATTCTCTGGTCATCTTCGCAACTACCCCGGACAGGGCCAGGAGTGCTATGAGATTCGGTACTGTCATAATCCCCAGGGCGATATCACCGAAAGTCCAGACTGCCTCGAGTTTGAGAATGGCCCCGACGAAAATCATAACGCAGAACAGAAAGCGATACGGCATAATTACCCGGTCGCCGAATAAATACTGAATCGAACGGTCGCCGTAGTACGACCAGCTGATCATGGTCGA
>CAZGLR010000060.1:6720-20668 GCA_964526635.1 uncultured Ignavibacteriales bacterium
GTCGATGTCGCAAACAGCAGGACCGCCGCCGTGACGATATAGCCGCCATAGCCTCCAAGGAAATCCAGGCCGGCGGCAAAGGCATAGGTTGTCATCGGGGAACCATTGAGTGGCGCGCCATCGACAACCACTTTCCAGGCATCAGTGACAATAATACACAGCCCAGTCATAGTGCAAATCGTGATAGTGTCGATGTATGGCCCCATCATGGCAACTGTTCCCTCGCGCACCGGTTCATCGGTTTTGGCCGCGGCGTGGGCGATTGGCGCCGAGCCCTGGCCGGCCTCGTTGGAAAACAATCCGCGTTTGATACCCCAGACCAGGGTGTACATAAAGGTCGAACCGGCAAATCCGCCGATGGCTCCGGGCGGCGTAAAGGCTGACGATACAATTGTGGCCAGTGCTCCGGGGACTTTATCCAGATGAAGAATCAATACCAGCAGCGCCCCGGTGATGTATATAATTGTCATAGCCGGCGAAAGTATCGCGGTTACTCGTCCAATCCGGCGCATCCCGCCGATAATCACCAGCCCGACCAGGATAGCAATGACACCGCCGGTCAGCCAGACGGGAATGGCAAAATCGGAATTGAGCTGATCGGCCACGGTGAAGGCCTGGACGGCATTGCCGGTCCCCAGGGCACAAATCGAGGCCGCGGCGGCAAAGACAACCGCCAGCCATTTCCACCCCAGCGCCTTTTCGATATAGTACATCGGCCCGCCCGAAGCGGTACCATCGGGATTGATTTTTCGGTACCGCATCGACAGCGTACACTCGGCATATTTCAGCGATGTTCCCAGAATACCGGTCAGCCACATCCAGAACAGCGCTCCCGGGCCGCCGTAATGGATCGCGGTCGCCACGCCGGCGATGTTGCCGATCCCGATGGTGGCCGACAGGGCCGCCGACAGCGCCTGAAAATGCGAGACATCGCCCTCATGCGAGGGATCGTCATACACGCCACGAGTGATATCAATGGCATGTTTCAGGCGGCGCAGTTGAATCCAGCCCAGCCGGAAGGAGACAAAAAAGCCGGTGCCGAGCAGGATGATAATCATGGCCGGGAAGGCATCTGGGAAGCCCCACACGACGCTGTTGATACTATTTAGGACACTGGATACTGTTTCCATGCGGCCTCCATGCGAAGAGAGTCGGAGCGAGACGCCCAAAGGCCCAAACTACCGCCGCGTGAAACGTACGGCAAGAGAAAAGTGGGGGGCTGCCGCATTGACGTCCGCCAGCAGGATGGCGCAGCATTTTGAAAGTGCGAATGTGGGCGTATGTTTCACCTCTAACGCTCACCTCTGAAGAGGTGACTATACAGAATTTTATTAGATTTTCCAGATTATATCCATAAACACAGACGCAGTATAGCACACCGCTCCAGCGGGGTGCGGGCAAACAGGCTGGGAATTTCAACGTTCACAATAAACAGGATCGATTTGAACGCAGGCCAGCAATAGGGCGTGCCAACACTGGCCCGGGTTCAAAGACCCCGGGCCACCCCATCATATTTTTGAAGTATCACCCGAGGTACTACACCCGGAGGGTGTGGCTTACAGACAAAGGCAACATAGCACAACGATTGTATAAACCCACGACTCTGCAGCCAGGCTGCTCCGTAGTGCGCGACAGAAAGTTGGCGATTTCTCAAGTGGGTAGTCTTTAGTCTTTGAACACAGGCCATAAAAAAAAAGCGGGACCATGTGATCCCGCCTCACAAATTTTCTATTGTCTCACCCCTACATCAGCATGAACACCGAAGATGACGCCAGCTTGAGGAAATAATCCGGCAGCACACCCAGGCCCAGCGATCCGATGGCGGTCAGCGCAATCACGATCGCGACCATCGGGGCGACTTTGAAGCCGATCGCACGGTCGGCCATTTCTTTTTCATCGATAGCATCGGGTGCTTCGAAGAAGGCCGATTTGAGCGGGCGGAGATAATAATACACCGACACCAGCGAATTCAACACCGCCAGTACAACCAGCCAGATATAGCCCTGTTTGATCGCGGCGGAGAAAATAAAGAACTTGCCGATAAATCCGGCAGTCGGGGGAAAGCCGGCCAGCGAGAACATAAACAGCGCCAAAAACACCGCCAGCCAGGGATGTTTTCTGGCCAGTCCCTTATAGGTATCGATATGGTTACTGCCCTGACTCTTATTTTCGACCAGAATCACCAGCGCAAAGGCGCCCATATTGAAGAAGCCATAGGCCAGCAGGTAGAACAACGCCGCCGAGATAGACTCCTCTCCCCCGGCCGTCAGCGCGACCAGCAGATACCCGGCATGGGCGATCGAGCTGTAGGCCAGCATGCGCTTGATATCATCCTGCATGACCGCCAGGACATTGCCGATAGTCATGGTGCCGAAGGCCAGCAGCCAGAAGACGGGAATCAAGACTTCATTCATGCCTCCGAAGCCGACCATGAAGATGCGCAGCATGGCGGCGATACCGGCGGCCTTGGGGCCAATCGAGAAAAATGCCGTTACTGGCGTCGGCGCACCCTGATACACATCCGGCACCCACATATGGAAGGGGAACGATGCAATCTTAAAGGCAAACCCGATCAAGACCATGGCCGATCCGATCATCAGGTACAACTGATTCTGCTGCAGCGCCACGCCGGTGACCATGAAAATCTGCTTGAGATCGGTGGTTCCGGTGGCGCCGAAGACCAGCGCGATGCCATAGAGAAAAAAGCCGGAGGCAAAGGCGCCCATGAAGAAGTACTTGGCCGCCGATTCGTTGGATTTGAGATCGCGGCGATTGAGACCAGCCAGGACATACAGCGGCAGCGACATAATCTCGAGGCCGAGGAAGATGACCATAAGATTATGTGATGATGCCATAACCATCATACCGACTGTCGAGGCCAGAATCAGGGCATAGAATTCGGGTCGATTGAGGTTGCGTTGTTTCAGATAGTCCTGGGCCAACAGGATACCTGTCCCGCAGGCGATCAGGAAAATCGCTTTGGCGAAAACCGAGAAATTGTCGCAGACGACCATATCGAAGTAGCCGGTCTGCTGTAAATTCCAGCAGTCCAATACGAAATAGAACGAAACCACAATACCGGCCAGCGACAGATATGCCGCGACATTTTGTGTACGCGTCAGCGGCACCGCCAGAAGGATCACAAAGGCGGTGATCAGAAGCGAGATTTCCGGGGCAATCAAACCCAGGTTAATTGATGCATCCATCTGCGAACGCTACCCTCTCTCGATTAGTACTTGAGTGCGGCGCACGGCCGCACATAAATTAGAAGCCTCAGCCGCCGTTCCAGCCGATTTTCACTTCACCGTGATCAACCACCACCGGGACAATGCGTTGCCCACCGGTGAGATCCAGGACTTTTTCTTTAGTAGCGCTGTCGGCATTGACATTTAATTCATCGAAGGCAATACTATTGTCGCTGTAGTGCTTTTTGGCCGCCGCGCAGTACGGGCATCCCGGCTTGGTGTATATTGTTACAGACATGTCAGTTACCCTCCGTTGTCGGGGTTTCGGTTACCTGTGAGATCGCACTATCGTCGGAGAATTTCTCCGCCCGATAGGCATCATAAGCACTACGACCCTTTTCCACCTGCCGTATAACTGTTTTTGCGGAGGGCTCCAGCAGGTCAAAGAACGGTTTCGGATAAATACCAATCCAGAAAATCATAATTACCAGCGGGACCATCACAATCTTTTCCCGCAGGGTCATATCAGTAAGTTTTTCATTGGCCGGGTTTTCCAGTTTGCCATAGAAGACGCGCTGGTACATCCAGAGCATATAACACGCGGCAAACACCACTCCGGTGGCCGCCAGCACCGCGAGAGTCTTGCTGTATGCCCAGGCACCCAGCAGAATCAAAAATTCGCCGATGAAGCCATTGGTGCCCGGCACCCCGATTGACGACAACGTAACAATCATAAAGAATGTCGCATACACCGGGACTTTGCCGGCCAGGCCGCCATATTCGGAAATCAGCCGGGTATGGCGCCGCTCGTAAATCATCCCGACCAGAATAAAGAGTGCCCCGGTGGAGATGCCGTGGTTGATCATTTGTATAATCGAACCCTGGACACCCTGCAGATTCATGGTCATCAGGCCCAGCATGACAAAACCCATATGCGAGACCGATGAAAACGCCACCAGCGATTTAATGTCTTTCTGAACCATAGCGACCAGGGCGCCATAGATTATGCCGATCACGGCCAGCACGGCGATATAGGGCATAAACTCGAATGCTGCAATGGGAAACAACGGCAGGCAGAAGCGGATAAAGCCGTAAGTACCCATCTTCAGCAGAATACCGGCCAGAATGACCGAACCGGCGGTCGGGGCCTCGACGTGGGCGTCGGGCAACCAGGTATGGAATGGCCACATCGGAACTTTGATGACAAAGGCCAGGGCGAAAGCGGCAAAGAGCCATAACTGCATAGTCCGGCCCAGTTCAGTGGTCATGAGCATGGTCAAATCGGTCGTGAAATAGCCGTTTTGATACTGGAACTGGAAATACAACACCAGAATCGCCACCAGCATAAGCAGGGAGCCGATCATGGTGAAGAGAACAAATTTTATCGAGGCATAAATGCGCCGTGTACCACCCCAGATGCCGATCAGGAAATACATCGGGATCAGCATGATTTCCCAGAAGACGTAAAACATGAACATGTCGAGAGCGGCAAACACGCCCAGCATACCGACTTCAAGAATCAGGATGGAGATATAGAAGCCCTTGTGCGCGTGCTCAACCGCCTTGAACGTCGAGAGGACCGCAATTGCGGTCAGAAACGTCGTCAGCAGGATGAGCAGCAGGGAAATACTGTCAATACCGAGGTGATAGGATATGCCGAAGGTCTCGATCCAGGGAAGGCTGACTTCGAATTGCCACCCGGTCGCCACCGGGTCAAAGCGGAACAGCAGGCAAAGCGATGCGACAAATGTTATCAGGGTGAAAAACAATGCCGAATGACGGATCGACTGATGATGGTCTTTGGGCAGCAGCATGATAAACACCACGCCCAGGAGCGGCAGGAAGGTTACGATTGTCAGAATCCAGCTTGTCATGAGCTTACCTCACTACCAGATAGCCGATCAGAACGACCACACCAATCGTGAATACAGTTAAATACACCCGCACATATCCGGCCTGCAGCCGGCGGAAGGCATCGGACATATCGCGGACAATGTACCCGAGACCGTTGACGATCCCGTCGATAATCAGCACGTCGATAATTTTCCAGAGAAAAACCGAGCCATTGACAATCGTGCGGACAATGGTCAGGTTGTAAAACTCATCGACCCAGTATTTGTTGTAAATAGCCGTATGAATGCCGGACAATGATTGTCGCAATGATGTCGTCTTGCCAATGTTTTTCAGATAGAAATACCGCGCCATCAAAATCGAGAATATCACCAGGGCAATGGTAATCCCCATCAGGATATATTCGATCGTGGGATCGTGATGCGCTGCACCATGAGTGGCATGATCAGCGCCATGAGCGGCTGAGGCGAACACCGGCTCCAAAAAGCCCTCGAACCATGCGCCCCCGCCGAGCACATGCGGGATACCGATCCAGCCGCCGCCGATGGACAATACCGCCAGCACAATCAGCGGGACAGTCATCATTTTCGGTGATTCATGAAGATGATCGGCGGTATGCTTATCATAACGGCCCTTGCCGAAGAATGTCAGGTACAACAGGCGGAACATATAGAAGGCGGTCAACGCCGCGGTAACAACACCGAAAATCCAGAAGGCAATGTGGCCGTGTTCGGATGAAAACGATTTCCAGAGAATTTCATCTTTGGAGAAAAACCCGGAAAAGAGCGGAATACCGGCGATGGCCAGAGTGCCCATCAGGAAGGTCAAATAGGTGGTGGGCAGTTGCTTTTTCAGGCCTCCCATATTACGCATATCCTGTTCATTGGACATGGCGTGAATAACCGAGCCGGATCCGAGGAAGAGCAACGCTTTGAAGAAAGCGTGGGTCATCAGGTGGAAGATGCCGGCGGAAAAGGCAGCCACACCGCAGGCCATCATCATATAGCCAAGCTGACTGACCGTTGAATACGCCAGCACCCGCTTGATATCATTCTGGGCCAGGCCGATCGTGGCGGCAATAAAGGCTGTGGCGCAACCGATTATGGCAACCACCAGCAGAGTTGTCGGGGCCATGATAAAAAGGAAATTCATGCGGGCGATCATGTAAATCCCGGCGGTGACCATGGTGGCGGCATGGATAAGCGCCGAAACCGGGGTCGGACCCTCCATCGCATCCGGCAACCAGATATACAGAGGAATCTGGGCCGATTTACCGGTCGCTCCGAAAAAGAGAAGCAGGGTGGCGGCGGTTACGGCCCCGCCACCGACCTGAAACGCCGTTTGCGCCGTGTGCGATAATTCAGTGAAATTCAGGGTGCCGGCCATCCAGAAAATAATGAAGCCGCCGAGTAAAAAGCCGAAGTCGCCCACACGGTTGACGATAAATGCTTTCTTGCCGGCATCAGCCGCCGACTGCTTGGTGAACCAGAAACCGATAAGCAGATAACTACACAGCCCGACACCCTCCCAGCCGACAAACAGCAGGATGAGGTTGTTGCCCAGAACCAGGGTCAGCATGGAGAACATGAAAAGATTCAGGTAAACGAAAAAGCGCTTAATGCCCGGATCGTGGGCCATGTAACCGACTGAGTAAATATGGATCAGCAACCCAACGCCGGTTACCACCAGCGCCATGACAGCCGACAAGGGATCAAGCAGGAAGGCGATATCCAGATGCAGCGATCCGACCGGAATCCAGGAAAACAGCACCTGTTCGATGACCCGGTGCTCGGCATCGAGTCCGAGAAGTTTGACAAACTGCAGAACCGAAAGGAGGAATGACAGGGCGACTGACCCCACGGCTATTGCCTGCACTGCCCCCTTGGACAATTGGTTCCGGAAGAGACCATTTATGAGAAATCCCAGAAGCGGCAGCAGCGGGATTAATACCAATTGATCCAACATACCCCTACCATTTCATCAGGTTGAGAAAATCGGCATCGACCGATTCACGATTTCTGAAAATCGCAATTATAATAGCCAGACCCACCGCTGCCTCGGCGGCGGCGACAGTCATGACCAGAAATACGAACACGTGGCCATCCATGAGCTGCTGATACCGGGAAAACGCCACCAGGGCCAGGTTCGCGGCATTGAGCATGATCTCCACCGACATGAACATGATAATCATGTTGCGCTGGATCAGCACGCCGATGACACCGATGGTAAAGAGAAACGCCGAAAGGATGATATAATACTCGAGTGGCACCATGATTATTCCAGTCCTTTCTTGGCCATCACAACCGCCCCGATTATCGCGACCAGGAGCAGAATCGACGTCAGCTCAAAAGGATACACGAATTTGCCATACAGGAGTGAGGCGACTTCGGGAACCGAACCAAAGGAGGAGTCGACACTGGTAAACGTGGCGGTCGTGCCCATGCCGACCCAGACCATCTCGGCCAATAGTACAATGCCGAAGACCCAGCCAATCGGTTTAAGACGGCCGAGGGAGTCCGTACCGAGATCGGCATGGCTAACATTGAGCATCATAACGACAAACAGGAAGAGAACCAGAATCGCGCCGCCATAGACAAGAATCAGAAAGGCAGCCACGAAGATACCGGCCAGCATAACATAGAGCACTGACTGGGCGACGATCGAGAGAATCAGAAAAAGAATGCTCCCGACCGGATTTTTGACAGTAATCACCATTACCGCCGAGGCCAGGGCAATAATTGCTGCTACGGCAAATACAAGCATTTCCACGAGTACGTACTCCTCCTTGCCGCGTTACTTAATAGTAGCGTCTCGTTCGCCGGTGAATTGTCTTGTACGACTTATCCTGACGCGGGTGTGAGACCAACATGCTCTGCTTGGTGATGATAAACTTGTCGCGGTCATCATCGGCCAGTTCGTATTCATGACCCAGAAAGATCGCTTCTTCCGGACAGGCCTCTTCGCAGAAACCGCAGAAGATACAGCGGATCAGGTTGATCTCATAGACGTCGGCATACCGCTCGCCCTTTTCATTCTCGGCCGGTTCCATATAAATGGCGTCGGCCGGGCAGGCGGCAGCGCAGAGACCGCAACAGACACACCGTTCGGTACCATCATCATACCGTTCGAGATAATGCAATCCCCGGTAGCGCGGCGCCATGTCGGACTTCACGCGCGGGTATTTTTTGGTCACCGGCTTGCGGAACACGTGCTTGATCGTGGTGACCAGCCCGACCGGGATGGCCAGGAGCGTCGTCTTAATTATTTCCCAAAGTGTACGCCACATAGTTTTCTATCTAAAAAACGTAAATTACCACAGCCGTAATCAGGGCATTGGCCAGCGCCAGCGGAAACAGCGCTTTCCAACCGAGATCCATCAGTTGATCATAGCGCAGTCGCGGCAGCGTGGCCCGCATCCAGATATAGACCACCATAAAGAAAATTACCTTCAAAATCAACCAGTGCGGCCCGGATGCAACAGGACCATGCCAGCCACCGAAAAAGACGGTCGACATCACCGCCGCCACCGCCAGCATATTGGCGTATTCACCGATAAAGAACATCGAAAAACGCATCGACGAATACTCGGTGTGATACCCCGCCACCAGTTCCGATTCGGCTTCGGCCATATCAAAGGGCGCCCGATTGGTTTCAGCCACCGCACAAATCCAGAAAATCAACGCCGCCACCGGGTTTTTGAAAACAAACCAGTCCAGCACATGAGCCTGCTGATTGACCATCTCGACCAGCGACAGGGTCCCCGACATCAACAGAACGGGCACCAGCGACAGGCCGTAGGCCACTTCATAAGAAATCATCTGGGCCGAACTGCGGATGCCGCCGAGCAGAGAGTATTTCGACCCGGAAGACCATCCGGCAATAGCAATACCGTATACACCCAGCGAGGTTGTCGCCAGAATAAACAGCAACCCGATATTCAAGTCGGAAACCGTCGGCGATATGGTATATCCGAACAATTCGAAGTCAGGGCCGATGGGGATGACGGAAAAGGCCATGAAACCGGGGACAAAAGCGATGATCGGCGCAACCATCATGAACACTTTCTCGGCCTGCGAGGGGACGACATCCTCTTTGAAGATCAGCTTGAGACCATCGGCCAACGGCTGCAGGAGACCGAATGGTCCCACATAGGTCGGGCCCATGCGGTGCTGAATGTGACCCAGCAGTTTTCGTTCCAGCCAGGTTGCATAGGCACAGCCGCTCACCACGACACCAAAAACCACCAAAACCTTGACGACAATGATCACGATATACAGCAGATCAGGCATTATTTGTCATCCAGCTTTTCAAGTTTCACCCAGGCGCTGTTTTCATGAGACACCAGGGCGGTAACCTCAGTTGCCGAGAAATTATTCGGGACAAAGAGAACCTCGCCCTCGAAAAATTCCGAAATTTTTGCCTTGAGCACCAGTTTGCCTGTTGTGGATTCGATCCGCACCAGCATTCCCTCTTCGATTTCGAGCTTCTGAGCCAGCGATGCCGATAGTTCAAGATATGGCTCTGAGGTGAAACGCATCAGCGACGGGCAATGTTCGGTATAGTAGCCATAGTGGTGCAGGTCGTTGCCGACCAGCAGTTTGTAGGGGTAATCCGCATGTTCAACAACCGCCGGCGGTTTCAATTCAAAGACTTTGCCGATATCGCGCGGCGTCCGTTTCCAGGCAGCCAGTACCTCTTTGGTTTCGGCCGCCAGGGCGGTGGGATCGGCTTTGAGTTCGGCCTCCAGCGCGTCAGCAATAAGACCGATAATCTCGATTCCTGTTTTGATATCATCTGATTTCGGCGGCAGGGCCTGCATAAAGCGCTGCTGGCGGCCTTCGAGATTGACAAACGATCCCTGCTGCTCGGACCAGCCGGCCAGAGGAAGAACGACATCGGCCTTTTCGGTTGTGGCGGTTTCGAAGAGATCGGCCACAACAACAAAATCGAGCTTATCAAGTGCGGCCCGGGCAAAGGGACCATCGGGATACTGCATGGCCGGATTGGCGCCGAGAATAAAGGCGGCATCGATTTCCTCATCGAGTGCGGCCTTGAATATTCGCGATGTATTGCTGCCGTCGGAATCGGGAATCGCTTTGCCCCAGAGCGATTCAAGTTTTTGACTCAGGTATGCGGGCAGAACCGAGCGGACCCCGACCCGGTCGGTGCCTTTGGAATTGGCATGTGAGGCCAGAATAGCGGCTTTGCTGTCATCAACCCCCAGCAAATTGGCCAGCATATAAAGCACCTTGGCCTGCTGATAGCGCGAGGGCGCCGCTTTGAGGAATTCACCGGCCAGAATATAAAGATTGCCGGCAGTACCAAGGGATTTGGCCAGACCGGTGAATCGTTCTTTTTCGATACCGCATTCGGCGGCGGCCTTATCGAGGGTAGCCGGAATCAGCTTGTCTTTAATGGATGAGGCAACGGCTTGATCGACCTTGTACACCTTTTCGTCGATCACCGCATGGGTAAGCGCAACGAGAAAAGCAAAGGCGGTATCAGGGGCATAGATCATTTCATCTATGGAAATATCGGCCGATTTGGTCTCAACCGGATTGGCGGTAAACACCCGAGCGCCGTTTTTACGCCACGCCTTCCGCAACCGGAGATTGACACTGGGATGATCCTTGATAAAATTCGACCCGAAGATCAGCACCGTATCGGCCTTCTCCAGCGGGGCAATTTCAAAGGGGGCATCGCACAGGCATTCATAGGCTTCGTTGACATCGGTTTCGCGCAAATCGATATATTCAAGCCGATGATCCAGCGAATTGGTTTTGAGCACCGTGCGGAAAAACTTGTTAAACACATAGCACGTTTCGGTCGACTGACTGTCGCCAATGATACCGGATATACACACCGAGCCCTTGTTTTCCTTGATTTCTTTGAACCGTTTTGCGATCAGGGCGATAGCCTCTTCCCACGAAGCTTCGACCTGTTTGCCCTCCCGGCGAATCAAGGGCGTCGTCAGGCGATCCTCGGCATTGACATACTGATAGCCATAGCGAGAAATATCGCAGATCCAGCCCTCATCGACAGCATCGTTGCGATTGGAAGTGGCGCGGAAAATCTGTCGGCGATCATACCAGAGCATGATATTCTGACCATCGGCGTCATATGGCGCAATCGAGGGCGCCTGGTCGGTGATCCAGTTACGAACTTTATAGCGCCAGTCAGTATTGGTCAGCGCACCGACCGGACATATTTCAACATTGTTGCCCGAATATAAATTGTCGATTTGCTGCCCCGGCGGAGTGTCAATGACCGTGTGATGCCCGCGCTGATAGGCGCCGAGATCGAATTCCCCGGCAATTTCCTTGTTGAAGCGAACGCATTTGAAACAGGTCACGCAGCGGTTCATATTTCGGACAATTTCCGGGCCGATACGCTTGTCGTCAAAGGTGCCTTTGGTTCGTTCGTCGAGGACGCGATGCCGCACAAAAGTCTGGCGCGATTTGTCGAGGCCATGATGAAAGACATTATCCTGCAAATCGCATTCGCCGCCTTTGTCACAGGTCGGGCAGTCCAGCGGATGATTGAGCAACAGAAATTCAAGGACACCACGACGGGCTTTGATAATCTCTTCGGTATCGGTTTTGACAATCATGCCGGGCATGACTTCCGTTGCGCAGGCCACCGCCGGCTTGGGCATCTTTTCGACATGCACCAGGCACATGCGGCAGGCTCCGACTGAGTCGAGTTTGGGATGCCAGCAAAAATACGGTATCTCGATACCGATTTTAGCGGCCGCCTCGATGACAGTCGTGCCTTTATCCACGGTCACCTCGTGACCATCGATTGTCAGTGTTACCTGTTCTTTTTCGCCGTTATCAGCCATGTAATCTATTTAAACGTGTATGAGGTTTCCACCATCGGTTTTTTATGTTCGATCTGATACTCGAATTCCTCGCGGAAATGCTTCAGAATCGATTCAGTCGGCATCACTGCGGCATCGCCGAGCGGACAGATCGTGCGTCCCATGATATTGTCGCAGATATCCAGAATCAGATCGACATCACCGTCCTGACCGTCGTTGGCCGCGATGCGATTGACAATCTGGGCCATCCAGGCCACTCCCTCGCGGCAGGGCGTACACTTGCCACAGGATTCGTGGGCATAGAAGTTAAGCAGTTTTTGCAGTACCCAGACCATACTGGCCCGTTCGTCGATAACAATAATGGCACCGGATCCCAGCATTGATCCGGCCTCGGCCATAGATTCATAGTCCAGCGGGGTATCAATTTGATCGGGCAGGAGCACCGGGGTCGATGATCCGCCGGGGATAACCGCCTTGAGTTTGTACCCATCCTGCATCCCGCCGCCGAGTTCATTGATGACATAGGACAATGGTGTGCCCAGGGGGACTTCGTAGTTGCCGGGTTTGTTAACGTTTCCCGACAATGAGAAAATTTTCGTGCCCGGCGATTTTTCCGTGCCGAACTGGCGATACCAGTCGATGCCATTGTTGAAAACCGACGGCAAAGATGCCAGTGTTTCGACATTGTTGACCACCGTCGGGCTGTCATAGAGACCCTTGACGGCCGGGAACGGCGGCCGGATGCGCGACATACCGCGCTCGCCCATGAGCGATGAAATCAAACCGGTTTCTTCCCCGCAAATGTAAGCACCACCGCCGGTGTGAACCACCATATCGAGATCATATCCGGATCCGAAGATGTTCTTGCCGAGATAGCCCTTGTCATAGGCTTCTTTAATGGCCATCTCCATCTGAGCGGCCGGGTACACGAATTCACCGCGAATGTAGATAAAGCAGAGATGACAGTCGATCGCGTAGCTGCAGATCATGCAGCCCTCGATAACCGCATGCGGATCGCGTTCCATGAGAACACGGTCTTTGCAGGTACCGGGTTCGGATTCATCGGCGTTACAGCAGAGGTATTTCGGTTTGTTGATGCTTTTGGGGACAAAACCCCATTTCAACCCGGCCGGGAAACCGGCGCCGCCACGGCCCCGCACACCTGATTTTTTGGTGATGTCGATGACCTCTTCGGGCGATAAATCCTTGAGGATCTTGCGGATCGCCCTGTAGCCGCCGTTTTCTTCATAACGGTCAACGTGACACTGATCGGGGTCGGCAATATGTTTAAAAAGGACCTGTTCCATCGTTATATCGTTTTCTGCTGTGCGGTGGCCCGCAGTTCATCGATGAGTTTGGCGACCTCTTCTCGGGTCAGGTTTTCATAGTATTTGTCGTTGATTTGCATCATCGGAGCGTCACAACAGCCGCCGAGACATTCCACCGAGGTCAGGGTGAAGATATTGTCGGGCGTGGTATCGCCCAGTTTAATCTCCAGTTTTTCTTCCAGATACGTAATCAATTCATCGGCGCCGCGCAGGGCGCAGGAGATATTGTGGCACACCTGTATATAGTAATGGCCGACTTTTTCCTTGGGAAACATCGTGTAAAACGATGCCGCCTCGGCCACCTCCACATAAGGTATCTGGATGATGTGGGCGATTTCCCGATACATTTCGGGGCTGAGATATCCCTCCTGCTTGAACGCCGCGGTCAACGCCGGTAAAACGGCTGATTTATTGGAGGGATATTTGGCCAGCCGGTTTTTAATTTCCGCAACGGTAGCGTCTTTGAGAATCATCGATCAACCTCACCCAGCACAATATCAATCGAGCCGATACAGGTAATCACATCGGCGACCAGACCACCCTGAACCATCGGCGGCAAAAGCTGCAGGTTTACAAACGACGGGCCCCGCACATGCATGCGATATGGCTTGGTGCCGCCGTCGGAGACGAAATAATACCCCAGCTCGCCCTTGGGCGATTCGATGCCCTGATAGTAGGAACCTTCCGGCACGCTGAAGCCCTCGGTAACCATCTTGAAGTGGGAGATCGTCGCTTCCATGCTGGTCAACATCTGGCTCTTGGGC
>CAZGLR010000061.1:0-20599 GCA_964526635.1 uncultured Ignavibacteriales bacterium
GTATACAATTTCGCCATGATAAGTACCCATAGCAAAAGATAAATGAGCATGCACGGTATCCCCGATTCGGCCGCAATATTGAGAATATCGTTATGGGCATGGGACAAATTCCGGCCCTTACGGTTTTCCCGCAGATCGATGTATTTCTGCGCGAAATTACCGGGACCGACACCGAATACCGGTTCTTGCTCGATCATGGCCAGCGAGGTCGACCATATCGCGATCCGTGAATTGGCCGAACCCACCGACAGATCACTGGTATTGATATCCCGAAAACGGCTCATAAAATCGGGCGAAATCACCAGCGCCACAGCAATTGTCAGGAGGAGAATCAAGGATACCCATTTGCGATACCTGGCTCCGATCAGGAGAACCAGAATAACTATCCCGATAAAAAAGGCCAGTATAGTTGACCGTGAATAATTAAACAGCACCCCGGCCAGCCCGATTTGGGAGGCCGCCAGATAATAAAATTTCCGCCACCCGCTGGTCGCCATAAACGCCACCGAGACCAGAAACATCGAGGCCACCGCGAAAAATCCCGAATACGTCAAATAGGTCGAAAATGTCCCGATGGCGCGATAGCCGTAGAACATGCGATCCAGCAGGACACCATGATACAAATCGATACCGACAAAATGCTGCCAGATACCATAGCCGCCCATGACAATCACGCCGGCCGTGAAGATATCGAGTATCCATTTGAAATGGACCATGTCACGTAACAAAACGGCGGCAACGACGATCATCAAAAAAAGCCATTCTTCCCGAATGATTGACATGTCCGCCCCGACAATCAACCCGGCCAGAAGTCGCCATGCGACATACGCAACAATAACAACCAGTATCGTGACCGGGGGGAAAATCAGCTGGCTACGGTCCCGAGCCGCCAGAATATAGGCGATAAACCCGGCCAGAGAGATTCCAAAAAACAATTGTGAGATTGCTATCGAGACTGGGGCGATGAGCGCATAGCCACCCAATCCAAACCATGTGAGGTACGCCGGGATATTCTCTGGTTTCATGTAAACAATTCCCATTCAATCAATTGAACGATATTATGAATTATGAATATATGTTCTTCCTGAATACGCTGGACATTTTTCGATGGCACGACAATAGTAAAATCAGCATGCTTTTTCATCTTTCCGCCGCCGGCGCCGAGCAGCGCAAACACCCGAGCGCCGTTTTTACGGGCCTGTTTGGCCGCGAGAATAATATTTTCCGAGTTCCCTGAGGTCGACAATACCACCAGTATATCCTTTTTGCCGGCCAACGCCGCCACCTGACGAGCGAAAATCTGAGAGAAACCATAGTCATTCCCCGCTGCCGTCAGCAGGGAACCATTGGAGGTCAGCGCCACCGCGGGCAAAGCGCGGCGTTCGAATTCTCCGGTCAACCGGACGATCAATTCGGTGGCAAAATGCATGGCGTCGGAAGACGACCCGCCGTTACCGGCAATATATATCGTTCCGCCCCGCTTGAGGGCCCGGGCCAGAGCGGCGGCCATGGCGATAATATCATTGGTTGTCCGCTCCATTAACTCGGTTTTGGCGACAACCGCTTCACTGGCGGCCTCGATCAGGTATTTCTGTTTGTCCTTTTTATTCACGCGCCCTCGTCAGATAACAGTTCTTGTCGTCGAATGAATTGCATCAGCCATTTCCTGGATGCAATTTATATCGGTTTCGTATTCCAGATGGGATCCAATCACAATGAACGATGCCCCTGCCTGAACCCGTATAGCGGCCTCCTCCGGGGAGCGAATTCCACCGCCGACTATAACCGGAATATCAACGTACCGCGATACCGCCGAGATCATGTCCTCGGGTACCGGATGCTGACCGCCGGATCCGGCTTCAAGGTAGACTGCCTTCATCCCCAAATATTGTGCGGCCAGCGCATGGGCCATGGCCAGATCGTTTTTATGGCGCGGCAGGGGCTGGCTGGCTGAAACGAACTGAACCGATGATACCGAGCCCGATTCAATCAGCATATACCCGGTCGGAATCGGCTCCAGGCCGTATTCTTTGACCAATGGCGCGCCCTTGACCTGTTCTTCAATAAGATAGGTGGGATTGCGACTGGAAATCAGCGAAAGAAAAAGGACACCATCGGCATGACGAGATATCTGCCCGGATCCGCCCGGAAATATCAACACCGGCAGACTGGTGGCATTTTTGATCGCCGCCATGCGGGTATCGAAATCGGGGCGATGCACGAATGAACTCCCGGCCAGAATAGCATCCACACCACACAAAGCGGCCTGCTCGGCGACTGTCATCAAGCGCCTGCGATCGACCTTGTCGGGATCCAGCAGGAGAAAAAAACCGGCTCCCCGCTGCTTGCGAATATCAAGTAATTTTTGAAACAACATGTGTCTTTGCCCCCCGGAAATGATTACTTCCCTCGGTCACATCCCTTGACAGCATCCTGCAAAACCTATTTCCCGGCGGTGGGCAGATGATACGTCTATACCTTCTCCGCCTGGAATTTTCGAATTGTCTCTTTCGCTCGATTGACCAGTTCATCGAATGCGATGCCGGTCGGAAGGCCGCCCCGGGCAAAGTTGGCTTTGCCGCCACCCCGGCCACCGATGCCGCGAATCATCGTCCCGAACATCTTACCGACATCATAGCCGCCATCGACAGCCGGTTTCGAAGCTGAGGCAATAAAAGTCGCCTTATCATCTATATGACCGACCGCAAGCGCCAAAATCGGCTTATGCGTTCCCTTAAATGCATCGGTCCAGCCAGCCATGGAATCCGGGTCAGTGTCGCCGAAATCATTATAATGAAATTCAACGTCGCCGATCGATTCGGCCATACCAACCTGCGCACCGCTATCGGACGAGAAGCGTTCGGTCTTCAGCTTTTTATTTTCCTTCTGGAGATCATTCAGGGCAGCGCTCAGCCGTTCGACGGCTTCCTCCACCTGCACCCCGGGCACATTCAGCGCCCGTCCCAGATTCTCGACAATACGCTTCCCGGACCGACTCAATTCCGCCGCCGCCCGCCCGGTCACCGCCTCAATACGGCGCACGCCGGAAGCAATGGCGGATTCTTCAGTTATCAAAAACGATCCGATTTCGGCGGTATTGCTGACATGTGTGCCGCCACACAATTCTTTGGAGTAATCGTTTACCGAGACCACCCTGACCGTGTCGCCGTACTTTTCACCGAAAAGCGCCATGGCACCCGATTTCATCGCTTTTTCGGTCGGCATTTCGTCGGTCGATACTGTCATGGCATCGAGTATGCGATTATTTACTATTTCCTCGATGCGATCGATTTCTTCAGCCGTCAATGCTTTGAAATGAGCGAAGTCGAACCGAAGACGGCTCGCTTCCACCAGCGAACCCGATTGTTTGACATGATCACCCAGGACTTCGCGAAGAGCGGCATGGAGCAGATGGGTGGCGGTATGATTGCGCATGATATCGCGACGGCGCTCGGTATGCACTCTGGCCGACACTTTCGATCCCGCCGAGAAATCGTCGGGACCACCACGGTCAAGGCGTCCGATATGGATCATACTATCTTGATACTTAACCACTTGCTGGATGTTCAAAACCGAGCCATTGCTCTCAATTGTCCCGATATCGCCAACCTGGCCCCCGGCCTCGATATAAAAGGGCGTCCGATCGAGAATAATTGCCAGTTCGCCCTCCATGTCTCCGGACTGGACAGCGACAATCTCGGCATTGAGATCAAAAACCGGACTCTCATCGCCACGCACAAACTGGCTGGGCTTATCGGGTATTCCCGATTTTTCAAACGCGGCAATGTATTTATCGGCATCGCCGACATCCCTGCCGCCGAAGGCCGAACCGGCCCGTGATTGTTCTTTCCGGTCATGCATGGCCATGTTGAAGCCATCCATATCCAGCTTCAATCCGGCCTCAGTGGCCATGATGGCGGTCATATCAACGGGAAACCCGTAGGTATCGTACAATTTGAAGATATCCTGCCCGGAAATAGTGTCGGATCCGGACCCTTTGACTTTTTTCTCAACCGTTGAAAACAACTCCAGCCCGGTGTCCAGAAGTTCGCCAAACCGTTCTTCCTCAGAGCGGATCACGGCTTCGATATGCGGTTTCTTCTCAATCAATTCGGAAAAGTACCCGCCCATGATATTGACCAGAGTCGGCACCAGCAAATATATGATCGGTTCTTTATGGCCGAGCAGGCGGCCATGACGGGCAGCGCGGCGCAGAATACGGCGCAGGACATAACCCCGGCCCTCGTTGGACAATCCGCCGCCATCGGCCAGGGCAAAGGTCAGCGCCCGGATATGATCGGCCAGGACACGATGCGAAACCCCTTTGGCCCCGGGATTATATTTGACACCAGTAATATCGGCGACATGGGCAGTCAATGGCTTAAAGAGATCGGTTTCGTAATTCGAATCCACACCCTGCATGATCGCGGCGATACGCTCCAGACCGGCCCCGGTATCGACCGATGGTTTCGGGAGCGGTTTCAAATCACCACCATCGGCCGGTTGATCGTACTGCATGAACACCAGGTTCCAGAACTCGATATACCGGTCGTTTTCGGTGTTGACCCAGGCATTGGGATTGTCTTTTGATAAATGCTCGCCCAAATCATAATGTAATTCGGAACAGGGACCGCACGGCCCGACATCGCCCATTGACCAGAAATTATCTTTCTTGCCAAAGCGCAGGATGCGGCCGTTTTTAAGTTCCGGCGCGACTTTCCCCCAGAGTGCAAAGGCCTCGTCATCGTCTTCATACACCGTGGCATAAAGCCGTTTCGGGTCAAGCGCCAGATGTTTGGTTACCCATTGCCAGGCAAAAGTGATCGCCTCTTCCTTGAAATAGTCACCAAAGGAAAAATTACCCAGCATCTCGAAAAACGTATGATGCCGTGAGGTTTGCCCGACATTCTCGAGATCATTGTGCTTCCCGCCGGCCCTGATACATTTCTGCGATGTCACCGCCCGCGAGTAGGAGACCTTGCGCGATCCGGTAAAGACATCCTTGAACTGGTTCATCCCGGCATTGACAAACAGCAGGGTGGGATCATCCTGAGGGATAACCGGTGATGACGGCTGATGGGAATGCTCGGCCGTTTTGAAAAAATCTATAAACGACTGTCTGATTTCTGCGCTTTTAATATCCATTGACCTCGTGTCTCAGGTGTTGTTTCGTTCAAATACATGAATAAACGCCCGGCGCGCAGCTGGATAAGAAATCGCGCGACGAGCCAGATAAGTATAGGCCTTTCGTCGGGCCGTTTCAATATCAAAGTTGGAAAAAGCACGGCGCCGCTTTTCCAGCAGGGCAATGGCCAGATCTGTTTCGTCGATATCGGCCAGCGCCTCCTGCGCGGCCTGTTCCGCTATTTCGCGGGGTACCAGGTGCCGCTGCACATCGGCCACCAGAAACGCCCGGCCAGCCGGCTTGCGGGAAAGCAGACTTTCGATGCGAAGGCGAGCGTAACGGGCATCATCGAGAAATCCCTGCTCTTTGAAACCGGCGACGACTCGAGCCAGACATGACTCGTCTATCTCCTTCCGTCGCATTTTCTGCTTGAACTCACCTATCGAATGGGCCCGGCGGGCCAGAATTTCTTCGCCATAGATGAAAGCCGCCCGCTCGGACAACAAATCAATCAGGGGCTTGAATTCGCTCCGGGCAAAGATCATCCCCTCAACCAGTTCCAGTGACCTGACCAGTTCCGAGGGAACAATCAGACGGGTACCATTATCGAATTCCAACTCTTTGTTACGTCCACGCCGTGAAATGCGACTGAGCGATATAACGGTTTGTTTAATCTCCACAACCATAGTGTAATAGATACACATGCGAAAGGAAAGTCATGGTGGCGCTTCTTTCTGAAATGGCCAGGAGGGTTTCGGCTCGGTCTTTTATACCATCAATTTAACTGATCCGATTAAGCGTATTGTGCGCCATACCGTTAGCTCAACAAAAATGGCAATATCTCGTCGGACCCCCTTTGATCAATATTTATAGAATTCTGATTTGCTCCTAACATGCATTTAACAGGTCCAGTTTACCTTGTCGACATATCACAGGCGTCCACCATAAACGAGGGAGTCATCATGCCCCGCAAAAAAATCGGTGAACGATATGCCCGCGTCAATCCCAAAGAACTCTGGCACCCCTGCGGACTTCAAAGCCTGACCGGTGACCGTTTTACTTCAGTTGTAAATCATATTCTCGATGGTCGCTACGCTCTTCTCGGCTTCAAGTTTAAAGCCACACAACAACCCGCTTCATCGGGGACTGAAACCGGATCGTCTTTCTTGTCGATGCAGCACACGGCATAGCCACGTCCTCCCGGTTGTTACCGTGCAGGGACAACCGGTAGTTTGACACATCTGCACATCCCTGTCGATTCTCGATTTTCATTCGAGCAACTACGGTGAACTGATCCTTGGCTGCGGTTCTGGTGCGGGTTGTCCATGATTGCTTATTTACGTTGCCTAACAGAGGTTTGCAACTCGACCACGAACTTCTCGACATCTTTTCTACGAGACAGTGTTATGATCTGGGTGCTTGTGGCAAACTGCTTGATTTTATCAATAATCTCAGGACGGTATGTTTCTCGAAACGACCATGCCCAGGTGATAAACGTCCAGTCAAGACGCTCGGGACATCCAGCCCCCATGTCCGGCCGCACCCGGCCATAATTGCGGACTATACGCATAATGATGCGCGGCATATAGATGCGACGCCTGATATCGAGAAATATAATAGTATCGGCAGGCGGCAACCGCAGGTGCAACGTCCGAAAATAGTTGCCGTCGATTATCCATTGCGGTTGCGCGAGTATCGCTTCTTGCCTGCGAATAAAATCTGTTTCTTCCGGCTCTATCCATCCCGGCTGCCAGTGGATCTTGTCGAGATGATACGCAGGTACATCAAGTATGCCTTCCAACCGCCGGGCCAGGGTTGATTTACCCCCGCCGGGACTGCCGAGAATCAGGATTTTATTCATCATAGGTCGATATTGAAGAAAACGCCCCAGGGAATATATGCTGCGATAGAATACAACAGCCGGGGCCTACTGTCAATCAACTTTGGATACCGTTGCATGCATTGACTACTTGACCCATGCAGAAAATCCGGTATATTCTACATAAGTCATTCGGTTAAGTTTCGGATTTTACACGCAACTGAATGTACTTGCCCGCGCTGTGTTCACTATCAGTTCCAGGAGGTCATTGTGCGATATCTTATTGTTTTTTTACTGATAGCAGCCACAGCGTTGGCAGTATCACCGGCCCATGCCGCCCGCAATCAGCAGATTATCGAATTCCATCAGGTCGAACAACAAAACTGGCAGGAGTATATTGCCCGTTTTGCCGACTTCCAGCAGGATTCGACATTCGATGTGACCTTTTATCATATTGACATCGATATTGCCCTGGATTCCCAGTTTATCATGGGAAAAGTTTTGTGTGGCTTTGAATCTGCAATAGACAATCTGTCACAGATCAAACTGAATCTCCAAGATTCACTGATCATCGACAGTATCACCGGCGATGCCGCCTCTTTTTCGCATACCGGCGATACTATAACAATACTTCTCGACAGCTCGTTGCCATCCGGCCTGCCGGCTGACGTCAGTATCTGGTATCGTGGTCACCCGCCGGTTATTGAGGCTACCAAGGGGCTGCGCTATACGTCTCATGGCAGCGGCGAACGGATAATAGCATCGCTTTCAACGCCATTTCTGGCCCATTACTGGTGGCCGTGTAAAGACGGTCCCGGCGATAAGCCTGATTCGGTCTATATTGATATCACCATTCCCGATACAGTCATCAACGGCTTACCGCTTATCGCCACATCCAATGGCGCGCTGGATACCGTGGTCACCACCGGCGGGAAAAAGACATTCAAGTGGCGGGAACAGTATCCGATTGTTCCCTACTATGTTATGGTCGCCATCTCAAATTATCAGCACCTGGTAGAAAACTACTCCGGCGTCGGCGGAAATTTCCCTTTGGAATATTTCGCCTTTAATGAAAATCTGAGTGCAACTATGGTCGGGATCGACCGGGTGCCGGAAGTGATGGACTTCTTTTCGACAGTCTATGGCCCCTATCCGTTCGCCGATGAAAAATATGCTGTCACCGAAATCGGCTTTTATGGCGGTATCGAAAACCAGACCAACAGCATACAGGGCGCGCTGGATCAGGACTGGTTCGAAGTCACTGTCCACGAACTCTCGCATATGTGGTTTGGTGATAATCTCACCTGTCAAAGCTGGCATCACGGCTGGTTGAACGAGGGCTTCGCAACCTACAGTGAAGCATTGTGGGCTGAGTACGATGGTGGTCTTAGCGCTTATCGTGCCACCATGAAAGATTTCGAGTATTACAGTGGTAACAGCCTGTACCTCGATGACATCTCTGATCCATTCAATATCTTTATTGGCATCATATATTATAAGGGCGCCTGGGTGCTGCATATGCTGCGCGGTGTTTTGGGCGATGATGATTTCTTCGACTGCATTTACGCTTATGCCACCACTCCGGAATTCCAATACAATCACGTCGTGACCGAAGACTTCCGGAATGTCTGCGAAACAGTCAGCGGACAGGACCTCGACTGGTTTTTCCAGCAATGGGTCTATGGCGACAAATATCCCATATATCGCTGGTCATATTTTTCCGTGCGTAATCCCGGGACATCGGAGCCGTTTTATACCACCTATATACCTCTCAATCAGGTTCAGACCACCGACCCCCAGTTGTTTTTGACACCATTGCAGTTTCAGGTATTCATGGGCGCGGGATATCAGGTATTTACCATCGACAATAACCAGCGCAGTCAAATAGTCCGGCTTGATACCAATTTCGAACCGGATTCGATAAAAATGGATCCATTCAACTGGGTGCTGGAATCGAGTGTGAAGATTCCATTTCCCCTTACGATTGTGACCGAAACGCTCAATACTGGAGTGCAATGCATCGAATACGCTGACACTATTCTTGCACTGAGCACCAGCGGTATTAAGTCATATAAGGTTATCGACGGCCTCCTGCCCGAGGGTTATGCGCTCGATACTCTGACCGGGATTATCAATGGTGTGACCTTTACCGATATTGCCGAGTTCGCCTGTACGATCCAGGCAACCGATTCATCGGGTCACACTGCCACACGAGAATTCTTCATTCCGATCGAAACGCTTGGCCCCAATGCGGGCGATGCCAACTGCGATGGCCTTGTGAATGTCGGCGATGCGATCTACCTGATCAATCATATCTTTCGCCAGGGTCCGGCGCCATCGTATCCCAACTGGGCCGATGCCAATGCCGATTGTTCGATCAATGTCGGCGATGCCGTCTATTTGATCAACTACATCTTCAATGGTGGCCCGAGTCCGATATTAAGTTTTTGCATGGAGTAAAAGACTGATAAGTGGGGCCGGCGGACAGTTCGTTCGCCGGCCTTGTAAAAACTGTACTACGCCTTTTCGTAAGCCGCTTTCAACCAGCCGATAAGCTCTTTATCGACATCATCGGGCGATACTAACCTCACCCGGTGGCTGACCATAGCATTGAAGCTGCCTGACTTTTCAAGGCGTCCTGAGGACTCTACATCCTTGAGGTTAACTCCAACATCGACGCGGGTTTTGGTCGATGGTTGCACCAGGGCAAACTGCTTGTTGCGGCGCAGGCTGACATAGGTCTTTTTCGGGGCAATCTCGACATCTTTGCCAAACTTCCCAACTGCCTTCATGATGGCATCATAAATCGGTTTGAGATCCGCCTTGGGGCCATCGTACTGCGCGGCAATCAGATCATCGCTATTGTCGGATGTCACTGTTTTACCGCCATTCAAATGACGGTGCGCGATCAGGTTGGCGAAACCGTGGGTGAGACCATGGTCGGCTTTAAGAAACTTCACAATCTGACCGTGCTTTTCAAGGTTGGCCTTGTGGGTAATTGTGAGCCATTGGTCGAGCGTCTTTCCGGTTTTCTCCGGCAAATTGCCGACCATGGCGGCTTCCATCTCTTCGGGCGATTTAGCCATAGTATTTTCTCCCTTGCGGTGATAGTATCACTTGTGATTTAGATTTATACATGGACTATAATTGTATACGATAAGAAACGGTGATTTTTAATATCGCAAGTTTTGAAATCTGCACTATTGAGATTTGTGGGAAAGGATCCGTAGCCGAGCATGGCGAAGACGATCCTGCCCTACAAAAAAATTATCCGGTTTTTTCTCATAGCCATCCGGCCGACCGCGTTATATCTTGGGGTGAGAGAAGGTGGAAGATACCCATCAACGGAAATCGTTCAAGGGAATGTGACAATGGCTGAAAAACTTTCACGCCTGAAACATACTTATGAAAACATAAAAGACGGCGGCGAGGTTATTATCCTCGATACCGGACCTGTCATCGATGCCGAGGCCGAGGCCATGCTCCAGGCGCTACATTCACGGTCAACCGGTGGTCTGCGGAGCCATCTTAAAGTACTGGCCGAAAAGGGTGCGGAGAATTTCATGGAGAAATTCTACGTCGGCTATGGTCACCATTCGATCGGCGATTGCGGCGACACTACGATTTTTATCGAGGGTGTCTCCATGCTGGCGGTCAAAGCTGTGCAGGATAATCCCCTGTTCCGCGGACAGGAATCATCGACGCGATACCTCGATTTCTCCAAGCAGCCATTTACAGATCCGACAAGATCAGCACAGGGTGCGGCCCTGCTGGAAAAGCAGCGCCAGTTTTACATCGTTGCCCAGGAACCGACCCGGCAATATCTCATGGAATTACACCCCTGGCAGGAGGATGAAAAGAAAAGCGTCTATAAAAAGGCTATCGACGCCCGGACCTTCGATATCACCCGGGGCCTTCTTCCCGCCGGCGCCTCGACCAATTTCGCCTGGCACACCGACCTGCGACAGGCCGCCGACAAGCTGCTGTTTCTCATGCATCATCCGCTCCCGGAAGTACGCAACATCGCGGCGGCGGCTAAAAATGCCCTGCAGAAGCATCATCCGCATTCATTCGGCCACCGATGGCCCGATGGCACCGAAGACTATCAGGATGTGATTGCCGGGCAGTATTATTATCACAATCCATCGTGTCCCGAAGAACCAGTGGTCGATTTTTCCCGGATCGACCGCGATGAACTGGGCAATTTCGAAGACCTGATTGATCAGCGGCCGCCCAAAACCGGCTTTCCGAAATTTGTCGGCCAGGCCGGGACTGTCACCGCGCAGTTCCAGCTTGACTATGGCTCCTTCCGGGATATTCAACGGCATCGGGCGATTACCCAACGCCTTCCGCTTCTGACAACAGATTTCGGTTTCAATAAATGGTATGTCGAGAGCTTCCCGGAGACGGTCAGGCAGAAACTCAATGACCATTTGCAGATGATCGAGGAAACAATCGCCGTAATGGACCTGCCGCCGGAAACCCGTCAATATTTCATCCCGATCGGATACAACACATCCAACAAATTCACAGGCGACATTCCGGCAACAGTCTACATGGTCGAAATCAGGGACTCACGGTTCGTGCATCCGACCCTGCAGCGCGTGGCGCACGCGATAGGTGAACAGATCAGCAGCGAGTTGGGGATAAAGCTGAATCCGGATCCCGAACCGAACCGTTTTGATATCAAGCGCGGCGAGCAGGATATTGTGGTGCGAGATTGATCGCTGTCAGAGACATTCGCTTTTTGTCAGAAAGTCATTTACTGATTGCAACATCTCACGCGGAGGGTGAGGTGCTTTTTATTGCTAAAGGCGACTGAACTGATTATATTAAAGTAGTAGGCGGGAACCCGACAATGCGATGCATTGTCGGGCCACCGATTAATTTTGTGTCAAATAGAGGAGCTTCTCAATGAAACTACCACCCAAAATGATGGAAATGCTTGATAATGAGGGCACAGCCTTCCAAAAGCTGTTTGCTTCGGCTTATAAACGCGTTGAAACGTTAGGTCTCTCGTTCCACCCACAAGGGTCACCAAACGTAATTGCCGAACACCCTGATAACCAAATAAACTGTGTTGCCCTGTGGATTAAGGGTCGAAAGGGTGAACGTAGAATCGAAGCCGAAGTAAGAGTAGACGGTTTCAAGGTAGATGACCTGTCGACAGGAATGCGCGACGAATTCGTCATTCATAAATATGATCGTGATAAAAAGCCACTCTGGTTGTTGATAACGGTTGAGCATGAAGAGGACATTGAAACACTTTGCCTAATCGCCAAGCGCGTCATCGCAAAAAGCCCGAGTTGGGGAGCTCAGTAAAACGATGTCCGAGAAGCAAAAAAGGGAATCTCATAGTTCAGTTGCAGACCCACAGCAGTGGTCACTCCCTGATCCCAAAAACGATATCGCTGCCTTGAATTCAAAAAAACAGTCCGCCACAGCAGAGAGGTCTCAGGGGAGTCATTGGGTCTTCTCCAAGAAGATCATTCCCGTAGACCTATATGCGTACCTCACACTCCGCTTTGGACCACCCAACGGATTTGCAATGACCTTGCGAACACCTTCCGTGGACAATATAGTACACTGGCATTACACAGTGGAGTGTCCTGCCTCAGTCATTGACCTTAATGGCATGGACACGGAGATCAATGCACATGTCCACAGGGTTGAGGTCAAAGAGTCAGCATGGAGAAAATTGGAGTCAACATTATTGTCAGAGTTCGAGGCAAACAGCAAAGCGCTTGCAGGTATAAAGAATCAGTTCGAGAAATGGCAACTATTCGTCAATCCGTATAGGCGATTGACGTCAATAGTGGATCAATTCGAAAGTAAGTTGAAGCAAATCGATGTAAAGGCCCCTGATCCACCAACGTTTCCCGCCGGTAGAAGCGAGTTGACTCAATTTTACGAGGAAATGGGGAGAGCATTTGATCTTCAGCGGGAAGCGCTAGCTCTCTGCGTTAGTCTCGAAATGATATTGCCAGTTATGGGTGAAGCGGCTGTAAATCTGTTGATGTTACTGTTGGCAAAAGCCGATTTGCGAAATGACAAAAGACTAATGGAGAAATTCGGCCGGGATCCGATTGATGTCCGTATTAAGTCATTACATCTACATTGTGATGGATTCAAAACCTCTATACCATCGTCGGATGATCGCCTCAAAGATTTCTTGCGGTTAATGAACAGACGAAATGACACCCTTCATGGCAACATTAACCCCAACAAAAACTTCGGAGAAGTCATATATTTTGATCAACGTAACATCCCATTGCCAGAAGAGCAGAATAGCTTTACAGAGATAACTCTTAAACACATGTTGGCAGATCTCTCAAAGGAGGGGTCGCTGTCTTCAATAGGTGTCGTACGCAGATTCGTTCAGCTCTTAATCGACTCGTTACAACCTGAGGCAAAAGAACTGGTTCAACACATCATGAATGTTCCAGTGCTTGGCCGGGAGGTTAAGACGGGTCGCATTGGTTCCATATTGCCAACAGCTCGAGTCGCCGTCTTCCTCGGTAGAAAGTGAACAGCTGATTTCTGCGAGCTCTAAGCCATTACACGCCAACGTGTGCCGCTTGCGGTCGAGTATCTCAATTTCACCAGAAACTCGAATTCTACAAAAGTTTGGGGTGAGTAATATCTGGGCCCGCCATAGATTACCAAACCGGAAACCCGCTCGGACGCCGAGCGGGGTACGAAATTAAAAGCTATCTCCGCTGCATCAACTCAAATGACCCACCTGCTGAAAATCAGCAGATGGGCCATCAGTCAGGAAATAGCCATCCAATAGATCTGCATTCATCAAAAGCAGCTACAACCGTTTCTCGATAACCGTCCAGTCAATATTGGTGAAAAACGCCTCCATGTATTTCTTCTTCTCCGGCGGTTTATAATCGACCATAAAGGCATGCTCCCAGACATCCATCACCAGAATCGGCGTGAAACCGGCCGGATGACCGATATCATGCTCGGGAATATAATGATTCGATAACACTCCGGTTTTGGGATCGAGATATAGAATCACCCAGCCGATACCGCGCATTCCTCCACAGGCGACAAAATCAGCCTTCCAGTCCTCGATCGAGCCGAACGTGGCTTTCAGCTTCTCTTCCAGCCTGGCGCCGACTTTGTCATTGCCGCCGGGTTTGAACTGCTCGAAATAGTATTCATGCAGTCGCATGCCATTGTATTCCCAACCGGCCCGACGGTTTACCTCGGCCCATTCGGGCGTGCCGGTTTTGCCGGCCGCATCGAGATCGGCCAGGGTCTGATTGACCTTGTTGACATTGGCCACATACCCGGAATACAAACCGAAATGTACTTTGAGCTGATCATCGGAGATACCGGTCAGCCCGGTCAGATGCGAGAAATCTTTTTCCTGATACACATGTGGTTTCAGTACACTCACTATTACCTCCTCGTGCAGATTGTATATAGCATACGAATATCGGTATTCACATATTTGTAGGCGATAATATCTATATTAATTGCCCGATACTTACCCCTGCTTTGCGTCATCCTTCAAATCGGATTACTCCTCAGGTAAACTTGCGATCCACGTCGGCGGCCTCGGCGGCATCCTCCGGACGAAGGAATCGCACCAGCGCGCCCCACCGTGAATCAACCGAGAAGCCATGCTTGGTATAGAATCGCCGCAGGAAGAAATGAGTCTTGATAACCCGAATCCCCTGATTACGCATACGCGTGCAGAAATCCTCGAGCATGACCGAGCCGATCCCGCGGCCCATCAATGGCGCCATAATGACGGTGCCATCGAGATGCACAACATCGTGGCCGTCACGACGATAACACAGGCCGCCGACTACCTGGTCCAGTGAATCAATAACCAGCAGGAAACGGTCCCGTTCGGCGGCGGTTTTGGGATAGCCCTCGCGGTAGAAGAGACGATACAACTGCCCGATTTCGATCGGTTTGGTGGGTTCACGGAGAATATATTCTTCGCCCTGATTATCGGTTATGGCGGTGCTGACAATCACGTATTTATGTTCGCTTTCGCCGGCGGCACGGATTTCCAGCGGGCGCCGTTTTTCCATACGCGGGAAGATCAGTATAGAGAAGATCGAACGATCGGCCGGGTGTTCGAGCACTTCCTGGAGCTCCGACAATTCGATCATCTGGATCGCCGGAGTTTTTGGTTTGGTATGCATGCGATGCAGCAGACGATCGAAGGCCTTCTTCACATTCTCAGCGGCAGTTTCGAAATAGGTATGGCGATACAGGTAATATCGGGCGATTTCAGGGAAGCGATCCAGCCGATACAGACGCCATAGTTCCGAGATAATCTGTTCTTTCGCTTCCGGTGTGGCATTCGGGTTTTCCGTATGCCATTCGGCATACCGATCGATCGCGTTTTGCAGCGCCATCGGGACATAGTACTCGGATTCCAGCCGCTTCATATATCTTTCGAGATTTTCGATAAACCAGCCCTTGCTGTCGTCCGATTCGGTCAGTGCAGCCTCATCATGGAGATCATCCAGGAATTTGCGACCGTTTTCTATCCCGAGTTCCTCAATACAGGCGTCGAAAATCCAGCTGGTCGAGATAAGATCAGCGCACCAGGGATAATGGGCCAGAGTTTTGCGGAAGAAATTCTGGACCATGGGCCGGACAATACTGAGCGCACCGGCATATGGGCGCCATCCGGTCAGCGATTGTATGACCGCTCCCTCGCGGAAATCCTGCTCGGGAACAACGATGTTGTCCGGGGTGATAGCGCCGGGAATAATGCGCTGTCCGCTGAGATGCCATCCCCGGAAAAATGCCGCCAGCGCCCGGATAAACAATTTGCGCCAGGCGTGACGGCGCGGACGACTCGTCTGCGGCTGACGGCGCGCGGCAAATTCACGCACCTTTTCCCAGACCGTCAAATCTCCAAGATAGGCCAGTGAACGGGCCTTAAGCTCCAAACGGGCACAGCCCAGTCGCGGCAGGACACGATGACCATAGGGGTAACTGGAGATAGTCATCAACCAGTAAATAGTCTCCAGTACATGGCTTTCCTGCAGATCTTCATCGAGAATTATCTGAAGATCATAATGCTTACCGGTCACCGTGTTAATGCTGATGCGATACCGCAAATAGGTGCGGCGCGAAATAATACGGGATATCCATATTCCCCCGGCCGGTATCTTCTTTAGATCAAACCAGTCTTCATCGAAAGCCAGAATAATCGACTGCGCCAGAAAAGTGGTTCCGAACAACACTTCCCGGAGCCGTTTGCGCTCACCGGCCGTGAGTTCATCACCGAAAATAACCCGCGACGTCCAGTCATCATCGGAATAGGCCGGCATCATCTCCGTGAGCCGTTCTTCATAGAACCGATACAATTCGGTAAAGTACTCTTCCGCCTGTTTTGCAATGTCGGGATCGCTTTTGTGCAGAATCCATCCGGCCAGTTCGGCGCGGACGGTATCATAGAACTCCGGATGAAATTGTGCAAAGTCCTTGAGCAATTTGAGAATCGAAACAAACTGCTGCCGGATAACATCGCTGGCCGGCCATTGCAACTGCGTGCGATAGGTGAAGAGTCGCCGGCGCAGCGCCTCGAGACGCCGCTTCTTCAAATCGGCCGAGGCGATTTCACGGATCGCATCCTCATCGAGAAACGGCAAACCGGATTCAATGAACGCTGGCAGGGTGCGGTTGTAATCCGGCGAGGGTTCATCAAGAAGCAGCGTATAATAGGCCAGCGCCCGAATACGGAATTCACTGTGGTAAGCCAGCGCCTGAATGCGGCGCCGTACTACCGCCGCCACCCGTTCGTCTGTTTCCGCTAACGATTTCCCCAACTGGCGAATCGCCTGCTTGGCAGTTTCAACATTGCCGTACAAAGCACTGATAACAGTCTGATTGGTAACAGCCAGGGTTTGATCATTGATATGCAGCAGGCGCGAACGGTCGCTGAAACGGTGAGTGTTGTTGGAACCAATATCGACGGGGAGGCGCACATGACTCGTAAACGGCGCGGTATCGAGATCCCAACCCATGCGACAGGGACAAAATGCGATCAACTGCGGATTACCCATCCAGAGCATAGGCTGCCGGGTCAGCAAACCGAAATCAATGACCTTTCCTTCCATCTGATACATCAAATCACCGATGCGCATGTAACCGTCTTCGTCGGTCGGCCCCAGTGCGACAGTCAGGTCGCGGCGGTTGTCATGCAAGCCCTCGTCAGTCAGACGAATACCATCTTCAAGCGTACCGATATCCCGATAAAACCATCTCGGGATACGCGCGGTAAAACCGTTGCCGTTCATTTCGACAAATGGCCTGGTATATAACTCGTCTATAACTTCGACAAAGTTCTTTTCGATATTTTTGCGGCGATACGATCCCTTGGGAGTTAACTCTGCCTTATCAATCGTAAAATCGCGGTCGATGCTGGCGAAATTGACCACGCGTTCATATGGCGCCAGATCCTGATTGGCGTTGGAGACAATCTGGTGAAAATATTCGCGGATTCCCGCTTCCGATGATATCCCCTGAAAAACCAGATCATCGGTATCGGGAACAATCAGCAGGACATTATAGGCCCGGGCATCGCCGACCAGGAAGGTCCGCTTGATGCCTGACACGCCCTCGAACAACTTTTCCACCCGCCGCGGGGCAATCGTCTGCCCCTTGTTGTTCTTGTAGATGTCTTTCAGGCGGTCGATTATTTCGTAGTGGCCGTCATCATGCAGCCTGAACAGATCGCCGGTCGGCAGCCAGTAGCGATCATCGGTTTTGAAATCGATCGGGATATCATCCCCCGGACCCATATCATCGAGATACCGTGCGATGTACGATCCCGCGATTTCCATCTCACCGACTTCGGTCAGGCGCACATCGACATTGGGCAATGGCCGGCCGATCGAATTATCACGATATTCACCGGGAGGGGTCATGGTAATACCACCGGTGGCTTCGGTCATCCCGAAGCCGCTGCACAGGTTGACCCCATTATGGTTGAAATAGCGAAAAGTGTCCGGTCCGAGGTAGCCGGCCGCCGACAATCCCCAGTGCAGGCGGCGCCCGACAATCTGTCGAAAGGCTGCGGTCTTTTCTTCTGCGGTCATGGCGGTTTGAGAATTTTCATGGCAGGCATCGGCAATTTGCTGCCAGCGTAACGGAATACTGATCAGCCCGGTCGGATTAACCTGTGTCAGCAGATTCAGCAATGTTTCGACCGAGGGATTTCCGGGGATTACATAAGTCCCGCTCCAGTAAATCGACCCCAGCAGCTCGAAGTATCGTCCGAAAGTATGATACAGCGGCAGGTAGCACAGCAGTACTTCATCATCGCCAACCTCCGGCAACGCCGCCCCGCGCGAAAACCGCTTGCTGACCAGATTGAACTGCGAGAACGATACCCCTTTCGGCTTGCCGGTACTGCCGGAAGTGAACATGACTGTACAAACTTCCGACATGCGCATACGGCGGCGGGATTGCAGGATATTTTCAATCTGGACATGTGTCAAATCAAGGCTTGCCTTCTGAAGCAGGCACGCCTCCTGTTCATCGCAGGCGCTGGTTGATTCGATACTGAATATCGTAAACTGGTTCGCTGTCTTCTTTCGAACTTCCATCAGCTTTAGAAGATGCTCTTCGGTATCGACCACAACAATGTTGATCTTCAACTGATCGAAAATCCAGGCGGTGGTATCGACATCGAAATGGATATTCAGCGGCGTATCGAGGATATCATGGCACAAACAGGCCAGATCGACGCAGGCGCTTTCGACACTGTTGTGGCAGTAAATCGCCACCCTCGGCTCGGTATGCGAATTGAAAAAGACCGCAGCCATTGCCCGCAACCGTTCCCGGATAACACGGTAACTCCAATACCCCGGCTGGGATTTCGACATATCCTGAAACAGGGTTTTATCCGGATGCGCCGCCACCCGATCCTCGAACATGTCGCCCAGCGTATAAGAGATATTCTCGATAATTCGATCGGCAGCTTTGGCCCAGCGATAGCGGAGCTCGCGATCAGAAAGTGACTGCAGATAGCGCGGGTGGTAGGTCAGATTGAGAAACATGCGCCCTAATTTGGAATCGATGCCGTCATCGGTTTCACGTTCCCGTTCGACTGCCTCCAGCAAGGCTACCCCCCGCTGTTGTTCCGGGATGTCCGGCGAACGGTCATCGCGCCATTCTATGAGAAGATCTTTCAAACTCAATTCAGTCGTACTCATGTCAGTTTGTCTTTCACGCAAGGTATGGAAGTGACTCGGCCATTAGTAAGGTACAATCTCAGTGGTCGAATTTCAAGAGGATCATTACTCACTGTTGTCGCGATAGCGCTCCTTGCGGCTGCCGCTATAGAGCTCATAACGCAGCAGACGGCATTCCAGCGGGCTGTTGTATAATTTAGTCCGGCGCGACGTCCGCAATCCGATCTGTTTGGCCGCCTTGAGATTTCCGGTAAAGACGTTGGCGATGTAACCGTCGTAGGCAGCTTTGAGCCGGTCCCCGATTAATGCATAAAACCGGGCGGTTTCGGAGATCTTCTGCCGCTCGCCATAGGGCGGATTGGTGATGACCATGCCAGGAGGATCGGGTGGAATCGCATCGCGGAAGTCTTTGACCGAAAACAATATATCCTTTTCCACGCCGGCTGCGCGGGCATTTTTGACTGCGCGACTGATTTGCTTCGGATCGCTGTCGGAACCGACAATTCTGATATCTGGCATTGGCCAGATCGTCTCTTTGGCTTCAATGACAAGACGGTCGAACAATTTGCGATCGGCACCCCTCCAATTGAGAAAGGCGAAATCTTTTCGATTAATCCCGGGCGCAATATTGCGGGCTATCAACGCCGCCTCGATGACAATCGTCCCCGACCCGCACATCGGATCGATCAGGTTGATGGTGCCGTCCCAGCCGGTAAGATAGACAATCCCGGCGGCCAGGACTTCCGACAATGGCGCCGTGCCGCTTTCGAGCCGATACCCGCGATGCCCCAGCGACTCGCCGGAGGCATCGAGCGAAATCGTGGCTTTGTTCTCATGGATGTGCAGATTGATCCGGATATCGGGAGTATCGAGATCAACCGACGGCCGCTTGCCTTGTTCGGCGCGAAAACGGTCACAGATGGCGTCCTTGGTCTTCTGCGCAGCATACAGCGAATTGGTCAGGCTGGAATGACTTACCAGGGCATCGACAGCAATGGTCTCTTTGACAGTAAAATATCTCGGCCAGTTTATCGCCGCCACCTGCTGATACAACTTTTGCTCATCGGGAACAGGGAACTCTTTGATCGGCATGAGAACACGGGTGGCCGTGCGAAGATGGAGATTGGCTTTGTAGAGCATTTCACGGTCGCCATTGAATGCCACCGAGCGATTCATGATCTCGATCCCGTCGGCCCCGATTGCTTTCAGTTCAGCAGCCAGTATCTCTTCGAGCCCATAGAGCGTCTTGGCGAGGAAAGTATGTTTTTTAGGCGATGCTGTCATAGCGCTTCTCTATAGATCAGAAAAGCCATTTCCGCAAGCAAAATCGTGGTGGGGTAGGGCTGAACCCCTGCCGCTGAAAGCGATCGCGAGCGCAGCTAGCGAGGTTCAGCCAAACGAGCGAGGTTCAGCGAGTAGGGCAGGTCCCCCTAAGGGACCTGCCATAAGAATTAGTTCGAAAATTGTGTATCA
>CAZGLR010000062.1:0-19925 GCA_964526635.1 uncultured Ignavibacteriales bacterium
CATGCCATCGAGCAGCACGCGGACTTCCTGACCGAGAATATTGAAGACTTCAAGCGATACTTCGCTGGGGCGGCTGTCCGGATTATAGAAACGGATAGTCGTCGTCGGGTTAAATGGATTCGGGTAGTTCTGGCTTAGAGTAAACTCACGCGGAAGCACCGGCGCAGAGCCATCGTCTTCGATATCAGTCGTCAGTCCCAGATCGGCAACAGCCTGACGGAGCGCCTGCCGGGCCGATGCGGCCTCCATAAAGGACAGCGGAAAATCGAAGTATATATAATCGATTGCGGCTTTGCCGCCGATGGAGCGCCATGCAATCGGTTTGCCTTCGGTCAGGGTGGAGTCGACGTTGGAATCGTAGGTGTAAAGAACGTCCGGGCTGCCGGTCACGACTGGCAGGGTTGGTCCGGGGATTCCGGAAACGATTCCGAAGACCGGACCGCTGTGTTGCGCGGCGATCGCGGAATCGTACATCAGGTCAGGATAAAACGGTGACTGCTGGCTGTGTGCACCGACGAAATCGGAGACGATGTTAAAATCACTGCCGACAAAGCTTTTCGGAACAATGCGGTAGTTGATCCCGAAGTATTCGCGATAAAAGCTGCCCAGCGACGATGGCGAATAGAAGATCGTATCGATCATGTTGGTAGTCTGGCTGGTGAAATCGCCCCAGCGGCCGAAGATGATCATCTTGCCGCCCAGTTCGGCGTATTGTTCGATGACATCGGGAATACCGCCGACCGATGGATTGGTGGCAAGATTGTCGGAACTGAGTCCCTCCGCCGCGATAATAATCAGGCCATAGTCGACCAGATCGATAATATCGACATGCTTGCTGCCGGAGTAAGCGGTATCAGAGTAATAGTCGAAATCATATCCATCGAGTCCATCGCGCATAAACTGGCCGGTGTAGACCTCATCGACAAAATTGGTGCTTGTTGAGGATGTTCGATTCAATGCCAGAATACGGTTCGGGGCCAGGGTGGCGGCTTTGGAAATGACCGGTTCGACACCGGCGGTGTCGGAGGTGTTGCCAAGTGTGTCGATTGCAGCAATGAGGTAACTGTGCATGTCGGTTCCCAGGGATGGATCATCATCGACAAAAAACGTATCGGCAACCTGGTCAGGCAGCAGGGCGCCATCGCGATAGATTTCATAATGACTGAAATCGAGTGGCTGATCCTTGCCCTGCCAGTTGAGGAGAATAGCGTCGCGTTGCGGAACAGCGGTGAAACCATCGGGCTGCACCGGAATCGAATACGGCGTCGCAAAGGCTTTTTCAATAGCGATCGATTCGCGGCCGTCGTTGTCCTCGACGGTCAGGTAAAATTCATATTCCTGTCCCTCGGTGAGACCATCGATCAAATAGCGGGAAGAATCGGAGGCGACCATGAGCGATTCCGGCTGGGTCGGGGGGACAGTTGTATAATAGAGCCAATAGTGGCTGATGTCGGCGGGGTTGCGCGGTTCCCATTCGACCTGGATACCCTCGCCGGTGCCGGCGTCGCGGACGGCGGTAATATCAACGCGCGGCAGGGTCATATTGGCGACGTAGGCGGTAGCCAGCGATGCCTGGATCATGCGGGACATATAGTCATAGTTAATATAGACGGTACTGTCGGAGGGCGAATGGTAATGCGATGAAAACGCGAATTCGTGGACGAATGTGACTGGGTAGCCGACTTCGGCAAACGGCGCATGATCGCTATTGAAGGCGATACCGGCAAAGACGGCGTTGATGTTAATGCCGGACAGCGAGTCGGCCAGTCGGGCCCAGAGCTGGCTGTAGGCGATTTCAGGACCATAGAAGAGATTGGCGAAACTGTTGTTGGTCTGATGCGCGATCATGTCCATGTTGAGCATGTAGATAATCGAGTCGCCGCGGGCGGCGGCGTTGTAGGCATAATGTTCCGCGCCGACCAGGCCGGATTCTTCGGAGTCGAAGGTAATGAAGATAATTGTCATGTCGGTTTCGACATCGGCCAGGACGCGGGCGATTTCGAGCGTGCCGGCTGTCCCTGAGCCGTTGTCGTCGGCGCCGGGAGTGCCGGGGACGACATCATAATGGCCGCCGATGACTACGTGTCGGTTGGGGAAGACGGTTCCTTCTTTGACACAAACGACATTATAACTTTGCACAGGACCGAAGCCCAGTTGGAAGCCGGTAAAGGGATCGACATAGATTGAATCATAGCCATAGTTTGCGAATTGATCGACAATCCAGTCGCGGGCGGCATAGGCAGAGTCGGTACCGGTCAGGCGGGAGGCCAGTTGACCCTGGGATTGAGGTCCGTAGAAGGCCTGAAGGCGGTCGCTTATTGCTTCGATGGAATCAGCACTAACGTTGGCGATCAGCGTTTCGAGATCTTCAACCTGAATCTCAAAGGTCGGCTTGAGAACGGTGGATGACCGAAATTCGATCGTCAAAAAGTCATTGCGGATGGGGCGGAGATTCTGCTCACGGACCGCCGCGGACTTGGTGGCATCGGGGATACGGTAGACATGAAGAGCGCCCTGTTCGAACAGGACATCGAGATTTTTGTGGTGATCGTGATGAAACTGGCCATGATCATGATGGGCATCGAGCGCCAGGTCATCTTTGGATATACCGGTGGCGATCAGTTCATAGTCGAGGGTGGAGGTACTCAGACGGTCGCTTTGGTCCCCCGTGGCGAGCACCAGGTAGCCATCTTCAAGGGCAATCAAGGGTTCGACGCCGATTACGCGCAGATCGGCGGCCTGTTGATGACTGCTGAGCCGTACACGAAAGAGGTCACCGGCAAAGACGGTGCCGGCGATAAGAAAGAGCAACATTAGCCCGATAATCGAAAACTTCATACCAGTATCTCCCAAAGGTCCACAGAATAGTACGTAATCCACCTATCGAGTATAATATACCCGGTTGTGAGAATCTGTAAAGCCCCAAAGCTGAACAGATTTGGGGTATTGTACATTCTATATAATTCCCTCTTTATGACTCTTGTTCCGCTATTTCGTTTAAATAAAACGTTTTGACGAACCGTCGATATAACCAACAGGACCATATGTTAATGGATGATTAAAAAAGCTCAAATAGGGATGGGTTGACGGTTTAACGGTCACTTTGAGGTTGACACAATTGAGATTGCCGGTCATCTTACCTATCTTAAATAATGTGAGCTCTCTGACAGGAGTAGCAGGCGCCATGATTAACAGCTCGGTGCTCATGCTTAACCAGAACTACGAACCGCTCACGGTCTGCTCGGTACGACGCGCTATTGTCATGCAGCTTCTCGGCAAAGTCGACGTAGTCGAAACTTATGACGGTAAAATAGTCCGTTCGCCGAATTTTTCGATGCCCCTACCGTCCGTCGTCCGGTTAAGCTGGTATGTCAAGGTACCTTACAAAAAAGTGCTCTTGACGCGTAAGAACATAATTAAACGGGATCAGCATACCTGTCAGTATTGCGGTGATACGCGCGGTCCGATGACGGTTGACCATGTTATTCCGCGTCGCCTGGGCGGCAAGGATGAATGGGAGAACCTCGTGTGTGCCTGTGCCCGCTGCAATAACAAAAAGGCCGATCAAAGCCCCGCGCAGGCTGGTTTGAAACTCAAACGGCGCCCGCGGCGGCCTAATCATATTGCGTTTATCCAGAGTTTTGTCGGCATTTGCGACGATAGCTGGCGGCAGTATCTGTTCCTCGACTGATTTTCGATTTGGAGCGCATCATGGAAACAATTCTTTCCGGTATGCAGCCGACAGGGCATTTGCATCTTGGAAACTACGAAGGCGCCCTGAAAAACTGGGTGAACCTGCAGAATGATTATGACATGTTTTTGTGTATTGTCGACTGGCATGCCCTCACCGCCGATTATGAGCATACCGCTGATCTCAAAGAACGTGTTTTTGAGATGGCGGTGGATTTTCTGGCCGGCGGTCTCGATCCGGAGAAGTGCGCGATATTTATCCAATCCGAGGTCAAGGAGCATGCCGAGCTGCATCTGCTTTTGTCGATGATGACGACCGTGCCGACATTGACCCGTCTGCCCACCTATCTTGAGAAGAAAGAAAGCCAGGGACTGGATACCTATGGCTTCCTGGGCTATCCGGTGCTGCAGGCGGCCGATATTCTGCTGTATAATGCCCATAAAGTGCCGGTGGGGAAGGACCAGGAAAAGCATATCTGGCTGGCGGCGGATCTCGCTGGTCGGTTTAATAATACCTATGGTGAAACGTTTAACCTGCCCCAGGTCAAATTGACGAAATTCCCGACGATTCCCGGCCTCGATGGCCGCAAAATGTCAAAATCGCTGGATAACCATATTACGCTGGCCGAAAGTGACGAGGAAACGGCCAACAAGCTGAAGAAGATGTTTACCGATCCGGAGAAACTCCGCAAGGGAGACCCCGGTCGCCCCGAAGTTTGCCCCGTATATTATTTGCACCAGATTTATACCGCGGGTCATGAGACCGAAATCGCTCCGCCGTGTCGTTCCGGCGAACTGGGATGTGTCGATTGCAAGAAAAAACTGACGGCGAATCTCAATTCAGCCCTGGCGCCAATCCGCGAGAAACGAAAAAAAATAGTTGAAAAACCCTCTGAGGTGTTCGATGTTCTCAAGGATGGCGGTGCGAAAGCCCGTGCGCGCGCCGTGGAAACCATGGACAAGGTACGGAAAAACATGCACATGAAGTATTATTGATGACCATAACAACCAAGAACTACTCCGTTGATCTTGACATATTTCAGGGTCCGATGGACCTGCTTCTCTACCTGATCAATCGTGACGAAATCGACATCTACGATATCCCGGTCGCCCGGATTACCGAACAGTACCTGAAATATGTTGAGGTGCTGAAACTTCTGAATCTGGAAAACGCCGGCGAGTATATTTTGATGGCTGCGACGTTGATTCGGATCAAAGCCCGGATGCTGTTGCCGCGGGAAAGCGGTGAGGATGAAGAGGGCGATCCCCGTGAGGAATTGACCCGGGCGCTTCTCGAATATCGCAAGTTCAAGGAAGCCGGCGATATTTTACGGGAACAGCGCGAAAATGAAGCGCATGTTCACCCGGTCAGGGCGCTCGATGGTGTCGAAACGGGCACCCATAAGGTGCTGGCTGAGGAATCGACGCTGTATGATCTCCTGACGGCGTTTCATGATGTTATGACCAACCTCGAAAATCATGACGCCTATCTGGTTAATTATCAGGAGATCAATATTGAGGATCGCATGGCGGTTATTCGCCGGATATTGACCGAACGGGAATGGGCGACATTTGGTGATTTTTTTGCCGATGCCCGCCGGAAGATCGTCGCCATAGTGACATTTCTCGCTATCCTCGATATGGTCAAGCATAATCGTTTGCGGGTACGCCAGTCGGTATCGTTTGCTGAAATCCGGATTTATCGCACGGAGCTGTTGCATACGGACTGGGACGTGGCCGCGGAGGAATCATCCCAAGAGGCATACACTGAGGAAGTAACGGTCGACGTATGAGCAAAGATGACAACATAAATTGCACAATTGAAGCATTGATTCTGGCATCACCCGAACCGGTTCCGGTGCGGAAAATTTGTGATGTCATGGACGAGGTGAATCCATCGCGGGTACGTGAGGCGATTGCGGATTTGAACAATGTATACATGGGCTGTGGATCGAGTTTTCGTATTCGTGAAGTGGCCGGCGGGTATCAGTTTTATATTCTGCCGGATTTCGAACAGCCGGTGAAAAAACTGCTGACCCGAGAAAAGACGATTCGGCTGACGCGCGCGGCCCTGGAATCGCTGGCGATTATCGCCTATAAGCAGCCGGTAACCAAGGTCGAACTGGAGCATATTCGCGGGGTGGCCTCCGATGGCGTGCTGAATAACCTGCTGCAGCATAAACTGATTGCGATTGCCGGCCGGGCTAATGCGCCGGGGCGCCCGCTCTTGTACAAGACTACTTCGGAGTTTTTGAAGTTCTTCGGCCTGAACCGTCTTTCCGACCTGCCGCGCATGGATGAGATCGAAGAGATGATTCGGGAAGAAACCCAGAGCATGGACCAGATCGCCCTGCCGTTTACTGAGACAAGTAGTGTCATCAATCCCGAAAAGCTGGCCGAACTCGAAGCGGCCCGCACCGGAGAGCCGTCGAATGGCAATGGCAATGGTAACGGAAGCGGCAACGGTGACTCCGAGACAGATCATCAACTGGTAAATATGATAACTGTCGATCGGCAGTTGTTTGATGTGTCGTCTTCAGATGACGACTTCGATGATGACTTCGAGCGTGATGAAAACAGTGATGATGATTTTGAGCGCTGTGTCGATGATGAAGTCTTCGAAGCTGAGTGCGAATTCGATGGTGAAGATATTGTCGATGATAATGAAGCAATGGTCGTCTCGGGCATACCCGCGGCACATCCCGAAGATTCTTCGCGTTTCAGGTCTGAAGTAGTCGATTTGCTGCCGCCGGCGGTACAGGCGGCGACGACGCTTGATGAAGATGATCTCGACAATGGCTTCGAAGATGAATTTGATGACGAAGAAGATGACGAAGACGACACCTTCATTGACTTGGAAGCCGAAGATACCGAGGCGCCTGTTGGAGAAGAGGGCGATACCTCCTCCGAACGCGAATAATAAATTCACCTGATGCGAATCAATAAATTCCTGGCGGCGTGTGGTGTCACCTCACGCCGCAATGCCGACGTGCTCGTCCAGGAGGGGCGGGTGACGGTCAACGGTGAAGTTGTCGAGAAGCCGGGGTTCTCAGTCGATGAGGAATCCGATGACGTCAGGGTCGATGGCCGCCGGATAACGCTCAAGACAACATTTACATATATTCTCCTCAACAAACCGGCGGGGTTTATTACTTCGCTGAAGGACCCCTTTGAGCGTCGTACGATCCGGGATCTTATTGCAAATGTGCCGCAGCGGGTATATCCTGTCGGGCGGCTGGATCGCGATACCGAAGGAGTTCTCCTTTGTACTGATGACGGTGAACTGGCGTTTCGGCTGACTCACCCGCGGCATGAGGTAAGGAAAGTCTATCATGCGACTGTGACCGGGGTGGTTGACCCAAAGACACTGGAGCATCTGACGCGAGGGGTGGAGCTGCCCGACGGCGCGATCGGGAAAGCCCGGGAGGTTTCGGTGATTAACACGGAAGCCGGAACGAGCGAGGTGGAACTGGTGTTGACCGAGGGGCGAAAACGGGAAGTGAAACATCTGTGTGCGGCAATAGGTCATCCCGTCATCAGCCTGGTACGCGTTGAATTTGCCGGGCTGAAAGCCGGTTCGTTACCGATTGGACAATGGCGGGAGCTGAGCACCGATGAAGTGGCCTCGGTGAAAGCACTGGTCAATCTGACAGGGAATCAGTCAGATTAATCAATTTGAGGTATTTCTTTGTTTCTCAATCAATTTTTTCGCATGTGCGTAGAGAATTTTTTGTTGATTTGGGATTACCTGCCGATATATAAAACACGGACGAGGGTCGCACGCACAGGAGAACGCCGGAGGGACTTTGGGTTTTTTTGACTTTATTTCTAACGATATCGGAATAGATCTCGGCACCGCCAACACACTGGTTTTTGTGCGCGGGCAGGGAATTGTCCTCAATGAGCCATCGGTAGTAGCCATAGAACGGGTATCGGGCAAAGTTGTTGCGATTGGATCGGCCGCCAAAGAAATGCTGGGGCGAACCCCCGGAGAGATTGTCGCAATTCGACCGTTGCGCGACGGTGTCATTGCCGATTTCGAGATCACCGAACGGCTGCTGAGTGATTTTATCAAACGGGTCGTGCGGCATAAATACCTGATGAAACCTCGAATTGTCATTTCAGTACCATCGGGAATTACCGAAGTGGAAAAGCGGGCGGTCCGTGATTCGGCGGAAAATGCCGGGGCGCGGGAAGTGTATCTGCTGCAGGAGCCGATGGCGGCCGCGATCGGTGTCGGATTGCCGGTGGATCAACCGTCGGGAACCATGGTTATCGATATCGGCGGCGGGACCTCGGAGATCGCGGTGATTGCCCTCAATGGTATCGTCAGCGATACTTCAATTCGGGTTGCCGGCGACGAGCTGAACGAGTCGATTATCATGTACCTCCGGAAAAATTATAATCTGCTCATCGGTGAACTCACGGCTGAGGAACTCAAAATCAAGATCGGATCGGCCTATCCGCTGGAGCAGGAATTGTCGATGGAAGTCAAAGGTCGTGACCTGGTGGCCGGCGTGCCGAAAAGTATTAAATTGTCATCGGTGCAGTTGCGCGAGGCGCTCTCGGAGCCGATTGAGGCGATAGTTGAAGCGGTTCGCCAGTCTCTGGAGCAGACACCACCGGAGCTGGCCTCGGATATTCTCGAGCGCGGAATTGTCCTGACCGGCGGCGGGGCGCTGCTGCGCGGTCTGGATAAACGGCTTCGCGAGGAGACCAATCTGCCGGTGTATGCCGCCGAGGATCCCCTGACCTGCGTGGTCCGTGGTACCGGCCGGGTATTGGAGGACATGGCGCATTACAGCAAGGTCATGATGAAGGCGCGCCGGGATTAAAACTTATAATGGCGCAAAGACTTAAGGCGGTGATCGAGACTCTCGGTCACCGTTTTTTATTGCCTTGGCCGCAAAAAATTCGACAATAATGTTAGACCTTTTGGATATCTGATTGTCAAAGAAACGAGAGTAAGAAAAGACGCAAAACGATATGCCGGACGAACAGGGACTGATACAACAGGCAGCCGCCGGGGATAAACGGGCATTTGCGGCCCTGGTCCGGCAAACCCAAAACCGGGTATTCGCCTTTATTATGAGAATGACAGCCAACAGAGAAAGCGCCCTTGATCTGACCCAGGATGTATTTGTGGCGGCCTGGGAGCATCTGGCGGAATTCCGCAGCGAAGCGGCGTTGTCGACCTGGCTGATTCAGATAGCGTCGAATAAGACGATCAATTTTCTCAAGAAGGCCGGCCGGGAGACAGCCCTGCCGGAAAACTACGATATGGCCTCATCGGCACCCGGACCGGACCGTGATCTGGAAGACAAGGAAAGCCGGCGCCGTCTTCTGGAAGAAATGGGCAAGCTGCCGCCCCGGCAGCGGTCGGTGTTTAATTTGCGCTTTTTCGAACAGATGAAATTCGGTGAAATCGCCCGTTCGCTGGGAATTTCGGCTTCGGCCGCTAAAACCAGTTATGCCGAGGCGATCAAAAAGCTCAAACAACGGTTGGTGACGGTATGAATCGTCGCGAATGGGAACAGTACATAGCCGCGGCAGTCACGGCGGACGGCATCGAATTGACCCCGGAATTACGCCGGGTGATCGAAACTGATCCGGAGGCGAAGGCCTATTATGACGAGTTGTTGCTGTTGAGCGGCCGGTTCACTCCGCTCAGGCACATTGCCATAACCGCTGATGAGTCGGAATCTCTTCTGGCGGGTATTGAGGCGGAAATCGAGACTGTAGCGAGTGTAACGCCGTCATTTGCCTGGTCGGGATTGCTGAAGCTGTTATGGCAGCCGGCGATGGCGGCCGTATTGCTTTTAATTATTGTGCTGTTACCGCAGATGCAAAAGTCACCGGAAATTGCCAATGTCGCAGTGACCAATACGGTCACATCAGTGACGACTGATATCGGCGAAACCGAGTTGGCGCTGCTTTTAAGCGATAATGAAGTGGAAAGTTTATCATATCTGCTCGATGAATCAACCCAGAGTTATATCACCTCACAGGTCGAACCGGGTCAGGCCGGGGATATTTTCGAGCAGTTGTCGGATGAAGAACTGCAGTATCTGGCAGAAAACTTCACGCTGGAGATGTAAGTATGCGATCGAAACAAATACTTCTGACTATTTTTTGTGTGCTGCTTCTGCTGTCGCTGAGTGCTACAGCGGCGGCCCAGCCACGGGATTTTGATCATGGTGGCCGTCCCGGAAAGCATTTTATGAAGCATCACGGCATGCCGGAGAACTTCGAGAATCTCCGTCTGATAAAGCTGTTGGAAGCGCTTGATTTGAACGATGAACAGACGCCCGAATTTATTGCGACCTTTCATTCCTTCCGGCGGGATATTCGGGATATCCGACAACAGAAAGAAGAGCTGATCGATCGCCTGACCAATCTTATCGATGCCGGCGACGACAGCGCCACAGTTATTCCCGGGGTGATCGAAGAAATCAAGCGGCTGCATCGCAGCGATGTTGAGCGTCATTTCAAATTTTTCGACGCCACCAACCAGGTCTTGACGCCGGTGCAGCAGGGCAAACTGATCGTATTTCAGGAAAGATTTGAGCGAGAAGTGCTGGAAACAATCCGTGAATTTCGCCGGAAGCGATTTGATTCGCCCGGAGATGAAAAGCAACCATAAGTTGAACGAAAGACAAAGGAGTAACACATGAAGAGGATTACACTACTAACCGGATTGCTCATCGCGCTGTTTGCAGCCTCCACGCTGGCCCAGGGACCATTGTGTGATAGCCGTGGCCACGGCATGATGGGCGGTGGCAAGCATCATGGTCAGGGTATGATGAAAATGGCCTGTTTTGAACAGCTCGATTTGTCCGATGAGCAGGAAGATAAAATTCAACAGCTTCGGTTCACGCATCAGTCTCAGATGATCGATGTCCGGGCCGATATCAAAAAAGCCCAGTTGAAGAAGCATCAGGAAATGACCAAAGATGAACCGGGCAAAGATGCTGTCATGGCAGCGGTCCGTGAAATCAACTCGCTGCGCGGTAAGATGGCCGAGATGATGGTCGAGCATCGTTTTGCTGTCCGTGATATTCTCACCGAGGAACAACTGGATCAGCTCGAAGACTGCCGCGAAGATCGTCGCGGCATGGGTCGCTGGCATCGTTGGATGGATGATGACGATGATGATGACGATGATTTTGACGGCCCGCGTGGCCGCAACATGAAAAGGGGTCGTATTTAGGCCCAAGCACCCGCAATACCCATCCTCCACAGGCCGGATATCATTATCCGGCCTTTTTTCTGCCATTTTGACAGCTATATGCCGAATTTTGTTGCGTAACACTGGTATATTTGGGATTTTTGGAGCAATTAACGGGAAAAGGATATGCCAAAAAAGAAAACTGACTCAAACTGGATACTCGATTTTATCCGCGATAAGACTGACCGGCCAATGAAGATAAAAGAGCTGGCGCGAATAATTGGGGTGAAACCGTCAGAATACCCGGCGTTTCGCAGCGAGATAAAGGAACTTCTGGCTGAGGGGAAGCTGGTCAAGCTCAAACGCGGTCGGGTCGGGTTACCCGACGAGATGGATCTGGTTACCGGGACGATTGCCCTGACCAAAGCCGGCTTTGGATTTGTCACCTGCGATAATACTGATGAAGAGGTTTTTATCGCAGCACGGCATTTGAGCACCTCATTCCATGGTGACCGTGTTCTGGTTCGCTTGAAACCGGGAGTGGGATTCAAGGGGAAGCGCGAAGGGAAGGTTATTGATATCATCGAGCGGAAGACGTCCCGTCTGGTCGGGACATTTCGCAAGGGTCGCGGATACAATGTCGTTGTACCGGATTCGAAGACATTCGGGCATGATATCAGTATTATTCCTGGCGGGACCAAGCGGGCGCGCGATGGCGAAATCGTGCTGGTTGAACTGGAAGAATGGGTGGATCCAAACCTGCATCCCGAGGGTAAGGTTGTCGAACGGCTCGGATTCCCCGGTGAGCCGGGCGTCGAAACCCTGACGATTATCCGTAAATACGAGTTGCCCCTGGAGTTTCCATCGCCGGTTGAGGCTGAAGCAGAAAAGGTCAGCAGGGATTGGTTGAAGGAAGCGGAGCGCCGTCGTGACCTAACCGGTCTGGTAACCTTTACAATTGATCCGATCGACGCCCGCGATTTCGATGATGCCATATCGATTGAGCGGAACGAAAGTAATTACCGGCTCGGCGTGCATATCGCCGATGTTTCCCATTTTGTCCGGCCGGATTCACGACTCGATGCCGAAGCTCTGGATCGAGCGACTTCGGTGTATTTCCCTGACCGGGTCATACCGATGCTCCCGGAAAAGCTATCCAATGATGTGTGTTCACTGCGCCCGGGCCGCAAACGGCTGGCCTTTACGGTGATTATCGATTTTACCCGGACGGGAAAGGTGATTTCGCACGAGGTGTTTCCCTCGGTTATTAAATCACGGGCGCGGTTGAGTTACGAGGATGTACAGGCGTATTTCGATGGTTCAGAAACCACCGAACAGATTGCCCGGGTGGCCGATGAGCTGTTGATTGCGCGGGAACTGGCGCGAGTGTTGCATGCGCGCCGTGAGGCTGCCGGGTCGCTTGATTTCGATTTGCCCGAAGCCAAGATTACGTTGGACAAACTGGGTAATGTTATTGATATCGGTCATAAAATCCGGCTTGAGGCGCATCGCCTGGTCGAAGAATTCATGCTGGCCGCAAACAAGGAAGTGGCGCTGTATTTCTTCCGGCGGGCGCTGCCAACTTTGTACCGCGTGCACGATAAACCCGATATGGAAAAGCTGGAGGCGTTTGCCGAGCTTATCGAGAAATTCGGATATCATCTGACAGTCTCGCCACATATGCTGACCCGGGTGCTGAGTGAATTTCTGGAGCAGGTCAAAGAAAAGCCGGAAGAAGAACTGATCAATGAGCTGCTGTTACGCAGTATGAAAAAAGCTGTGTATCAGCCGAAAAACATCGGCCATTTCGGGCTGGCTTTTACCCATTACCTGCATTTCACCTCGCCGATTCGGCGATACCCTGATCTGATAGTGCACCGGCTACTCAAAGAGATCGAGGATGATCGCTATCCGGTGGAACTGCATCAGAAACTGGACCGTATTTTAACCAATGTCGGGAATCATTGTTCGGAGATGGAGCGGCGGGCGATGGAAGCCGAACGCGAGGCGGTCAAGGCCAAGCAGGTGCTTTATATGTCCGAGCATATTGGTGAGGAGTATGACGGTATCATTTCCGGCGTCTTGAATTTCGGCTTTTTCGTACGACTGGTTGGCCCCGGGGCAGAGGGACTGGTTCGAGTATCGACGCTCGATGACGATTATTACGGTTTCGATGAAAAGGGATATCGGATGGTCGGGCGGCGCCGCGGGCGATCGTTCCGTCTTGGCGATAAAGTCCGCGTCGGGGTTGATCGAGTTGATGTGAAGCAGCGCGAGGTCGATTTATTTTTACTACAGGATCCCCAGGAAGCCAAATCGGGCAAATCGCGTAAGACCAGGAGCAGGAAAAAGAAGAAGCAATGATAAACACGATTGTCTATTTCGGGGAAACGATATATCCATTTTTGAAACCCGCTCAGCGCGGGCAGCGGCTGATTATTATCTCCGAACCATCGGAACTGGTTGAGTATATCAAGCGCAATTCGGCCATGGTCTTTTTATTCGATACGGCCTTTAGGGGATTCAGCAGATCATTGTTTCTGCGGGTATATCGGCGGCGGCCGGAATGCGAGTTCTGGCTGCTGTCGAGTAACGGGCAGGTGCTGTTGCCACCCTATGCGGTAGATGCCGTCCTCGATCTCTCAGTTACCACGGAAGTATTTGGCAACCGGATACATGCGACCGAAAAGGTCCGCGAATTGATTGACGATTATGGCATGGTGGGGAAATCATCGAATCTCAAACAGGTGGCGGAAACGATATCGCAGGTGGCGCCGACTGAGATTTCGACACTGATTATCGGGCCATCGGGTTCGGGCAAAGAACTGGTGGCGCGGGCGATTCATAATTTCTCTTCGCGACGAAACAATACATTTATGGCCGTCAACTGCGGGGCGCTGGCCGAGGGAATTCTGGAATCAGAGTTGTTTGGCCACGAGAAGGGCGCCTTTACCGGGGCGGCCGGACGGCGCGAGGGGATTTTCAAGCGGGCTGATGGCGGTACGGTGTTTCTCGATGAGGTTGGCGAAACGTCGCCATCGCTTCAAGTGAAATTGTTGCGGGTACTCGAAGAGGGCACTTTTCAACGGGTCGGGGGCACTGAGTCTATTCATGTCGATATCCGTGTCGTGGCGGCGACCAATCGAGAGTTGACCGAGGCGATTGCGGATCGTGAGTTTCGCGAGGATCTATATTTTCGATTGGGGGCGATTCGGATTAATCTTCATGGCCTGGCTGAGCGCCAGGCGGATATTCTGCCGATGATCAATCATTTCTTCATCCAACAAACCGGACAGGTGCGGGGTATCTCTGAGTCTGCCATGGAACTGCTCGTCAATTATGGCTGGCCGGGGAATGTTCGGCAGTTGCGGAATTTCGTGGCCCGTATGGCGGTGGTTTCGGGAGATGGTGAGATTTCGGAACATATGGTGCGTCAATATATCGAAGAGCAGGGTTTCACCGACCGAAATCTTCCGGTTGTAACCGGCCAGACACCGCAACAGGCGGAATTTCAACTTATTTACCAGGCCTTATTGTCTTTGGGGCAGGAAGTTCGGATGCTCCGCGATCTGATTATCGATAATCTCCCCACCCATGAAGAAACGGAGCCTGGGCATGCCGAAGGGATGGTCTTTGCCGGCCGAACACTGGATGATATCGAGGAAGAGACAATTCGCAAAATGCTTCAAACTGTCGGCGGAAATCGTCGCGAAGCAGCCCGTCGGCTGGGTATCGGTGAACGGACATTATATCGGAAGTTAAAAAAGTACAACCTGCAGTAAAAATTGTTATCCAGAACAGTCAAAAAGTCCTCGCCATCGCTTGACACGGTAAGTCTATACTTTTACTATTATCAAGCGACACGGCTAAGTCTATTGTCTATCGTATAAATTTTGTTATTCATACACCAGCCGGGGGCAAAAAGAGGGTTACTCAGGTGTTACGGCCGGCTCTTGTCCTGCTTGTTAGCTGTTGCTGTCTTCAAGCCATGCTTGAAGCCGGTATGCTGAAGATCGATCGGGATGATATTGATCAGGCTTATTATGACAATCTCATAAGCTTTGATCAATACCTGCAAATCCGGGATGAAATCGCTTGGGCCGGAGGATACATCGATTCGGCCCGGGCGGCCGTGTTTCCTGATCTGTTGACCGGTTTTGGGGCAGGGTTTATCAGTGCCGCGAGTGATTCAACGACCGAGATACGGACAGATTCGACCATAGCTTCGTATAACGGCAGTTTTGAATATCGCCGCTATACTGATTTGTCGGAAAATTCCGGCGTCCGGCAGACGATGCGCGCTCGTTCACACCTTGCTGATTTCGACATCGACCTTGAACTTCATCAGAATTCCCCTGAAGATATTGTGTTTCGGCGCCGGAGTGTTCGATATCGCAATCATGGAAGAAACATCCAAGTGGCGCTGGGGAGTATGACAGCTGAATTCGCTTCCGGGATGATACTGGGCCGCCGGGGACGGGTATTATCCCGGTCTGAGGATCTCAATATGGCCAACGGTTTCTTGTTCCCCGATTATTCGGGCGGCAATGGACTCCTCATTGAGCTGGGTGGGGATGCACCACGGCTGAAGATAGTCTCGCTACTGGATCGCAGCCAGGTACACGAAGCTCAGTTTCACGGTATCTCGGTTCCGTCCATGGGGCGCAAAGTAGTTGTCTCGGCCGCTTACGTACGGTTGCGTAATCGCGAGAGTAACAAGTATCAGCAGAGCGGGCTGATATCGATGTCGGGGCAGTTGATTCGTGCAGGAAGCCGCATGTTGTATGAAATAGCGGGATCCTGCGACGGCTCCTCATGTGCCCCGGCCGGGTGCCTTGAAATACGACGAAATTTTGCCGGGGGCTCTCTGGCCGCCATAGCCTGGGCCTATAGTGACCGTTATGCCGGATGGTTTTCCGGGGGACCATCGGGACATCGATATCGGACAGTCACGTTTGATTCGCTCGAATTGCCGATATCAGATAGCCGTATGGGCGAACAGGGTGTCCAGATCAATTCACACTTTACCTTATCTCGTTTTACAAACGCCAGTATGAGAGCGACCTACGCGTGGCGATCGGCCGTGGATAATCGCAGCGACTGGCAGGTGATAGTGATACAAAATCTTCTCTCCAATTTTTTTCTATCACTACGATATCAGATGCGCAGCACCGCCGATGATTTTGGCCGGGAGCAGGAAGAACGAACCGAAGGAAATCTTCGCTGGATGTCTTCTCGAGCATCGGTCACACTGACGGCCGGGTATCGAGATTGTGATAATGCCAATGACGACTGGCTGGTCGCGCTGCGCTTTCGATACGAGGGAAGACTGGGTGTCAGTTCGCTGACAGCGCGAGTAGATCATATTGATTTTACTGACGCTAAAAGACATCGCGGTTACTGGGCGTTTGACCACAGCGCCCCGGTTGATGACAGGCTGGAGGTTCGCTGGAGATTTTCTCAGCGCGTTTCTGGCGAGAAAGGTCTATCCTCGGGATTTTTCCGCTGGGATATTATCTGGCATACGATGTAGGATACGCGGGATGACTGGTTTACTCAGACAATTGACGATGGTAATCGCGATTTCAATGGGGCTGTCAACATCCATAAGAGCTGATTGGCCGATAATTTCCGAGTTTTTGTGCAATCCGAGCGGGACGGCTACAGCAGAATGGATCGAACTTTATAATCCCACCGGATCATCGCTGGATTTAAAGCGATACATTATAGGCGATGAAGGCGACCTTCGGCAAATAACTCCATCGACGAAAATGCTGCGGCCAGGTGAATTTGTCATTCTGACGGACAACGCCGAGGCTTTTGCATTGGAATATCCCGAGGCAAATTGCGATGTCATCGATGTTGCCGGATGGCGGGCGCTTAATAATACCGGAGATCTTATCAGGCTGGGCGATGCCGGTGGCCATATTCTCGACAGCGTCTCGTATGCGAGCGGATTTGAAAACAATCGGAGTTGGGAAGTGTATACCGATGGAGACCATAGCGTCTGGGGGGAATCGTATGCCGTCTTGGGTTCAACCCCGTGTGCGGAAAATTCATATTATCCCGTGATCAGTAATAAGATTTCATTGTCGGTTACTCCGGATCCGTTTTCGCCCGATGGCGACGGTTTCGAAGATCAGTGCATCATTAGGTATTATCCGACTTCTGGCAGCAGCTTCGAGCTGGCGATATATGATGTAGCTGGATACAAGCTGAAGGGTTTTTTTGATAATCGCCCAGCGGTCCCGGGGGAAATTATGTGGGACGGACATGATGATGCCGGAAAACGTCTTCCCGTTGGGATTTATATACTGTTTGCGGCGGTTGATGGCGGTTCGGGCGCTAAGCGGACGATTGTTATTGCGAGGTAGGCTTGTGCAGTGGTTATTGTGGACAGGACTCATTTGCATGTCAATCGGCGGGCCGACAGCCGCACACGGTTTATCGACCGCCGACAGGGTGCCATTCGCGGCGGGCTTCGTATCATCGCGGGATATAGAAGCGATTGATGCGATGGCATATCCCTCGTTTCTGCCGGCAGCCGGATTATCATTCCAGGCTTCGCATAAATCCCTATATAGTTTGAATGAACTCACCGAAAACCGGATGGCGATAACCTGGCGGTGGCGACAGTTCTGGCTGGGCGGGGTTGTGACGACCTTCGGTAAAAGTGATTATTATGGTGAGTTCGGGTCAGGTTTTGCCACAGGATTTACAAGTGGCCCTGTAGCCATTGGCGGGTATATCGGGTATCGACGCCTTTCCTTTGGTGAGGGGTACTCGGCATTTTCATCAATGAGTGGCGGCGCGGGTGCGACCGTCTCGATAGGAATGCTGGACCTTTTCGGTGTCATGCGATGTGATGGTTGGGAGAAATCACCCGATGTGTATTACCCCGAATCTATCGAGGGCGAGGCGGGGTTTTCGTTTCTTACCGCCGGCGGTATAGTCAGCCAGGGCCGGGTTCTCCTTACCTCGGAAAGTGATCCGACTATGGCGATTGCTCAGCAATTTGAACTGGCCGACGAATTAACGCTCAATTGGATACTGGTCATGAAGCCGGTACGGTTCGGCGGCGGCTGCCGTCTGGCCGTCGCAGGGTTTGTCTTTGGATTCGATACCTCGCATCATCCGGTACTGGGCTGGATCCACACTGTGTCGCTGGGCTATACATTTGGTCGATGAAGCGGCTTGACTGGCCGGTAAAAACGGCTATACTACCACCTTTATGAATCACGTCGATATTCATGCCACCGAACGGTTGCGCTATCCGGCGCCGTTTGCCGCCCTGTCCGTCAATTCCCGGGGGCGCCGTTATCCCCTCAAGCGGATTCCCTACCGAACTGACTATCAGCGGGATCGTGACCGTATTATCCACTCTACCGCCTTTCGCCGTCTGCAGCACAAGACACAGGTGTTTCCCAATATCGGCGATGAGGGAGATCATACCCGCACCCGGCTGACCCATACCATTGAAGTGGCCCAGATCAGCAGGACGATTGCCCGTATGCTCGGGCTCAATGAGGATCTGGCCGAGGCGGTGGCGCTGGCCCATGATCTGGGGCATACGCCATTCGGGCATGCCGGCGAGGATGTCCTCACCGAATTGACCGCCGATACCGGCGGATTCAATCATAATGAGCAATCACTGCGGGTTGTAGATGTGCTGGAAAAACGGTACCCGGATCATGACGGTCTCAATCTGACCTACGAATTACGGGAAGCGATTATCAAGCATGAAACGTATGATCATATCTCTATCCCCGATGAATTTCATCCCGGCGAACGACCCCTCCTGGAAGGGCAGATAGTTAACCTGGCCGACGAGATAGCCTACTTTGGCCACGACATCGATGATGGCCTGGCGACGGGGCTTTTGCGTATCGAGATGATTCGGTCCAGCGAGTTGTTCATCAAAGGTCTGGACGAAATAGAAGCAAGTATGGACTCGCCGCGGATGATCCGGATGGCCCTGGTGCGGTATCTGGTCAATCGGATGGTGATCGACCTATTTGAAGAAATACAAAAACGGATCGATTCTCAGAACATATCCTCGGTTGCGGACGTGCGAAATTGTACGAAATCACTCGTGAGTTTTTCAGAATCGCAAAGGGAATTCAATGGCTGCCTTCGGCTATTCCTGCTCGAACATATGTATCGACATCCCCGTCTTTTGCCGGTACGGGAAAAGGCGCAGAATATTCTCAGCTTTTTATTCCGGTATTTTGCCGATGATCCCGAGAGGGTGCCGTCGGATTTCATCAGCCGCTATCCCGGCGAATCGAGGGACCGCCTGATCATCGATTATATTGCCGGAATGTCTGACCGGTATGCCGTGGCGGAGTTCAACCGGTTGAGTTAGGCTTGTTCGAATTTCTGCAATCGCCTGCATGTTTCAAAACCTCAAAATTAATTGAATGCTTTATGTGGTAGCTGTAATTTGTTGTAATAATTGATGTTGCATGGCATGCTTGTTGGTGGCCTCGGGCCCGGCACGATCCTTGCGGGAGTGGCCGTCAGGAGGCAGACTATGGAATTATACTTCGGTTCGCTGGCCCGTCCGGGTGACAAAAACGACAATATCGTAGCATTTACTATCCCCGATATCGGGGTGAAATTCAAAGCGCCGTTTAGAGTTCCCGAACAGGCGATTGATTATGTCTCACTCCTCACCCTACTGGAGTTCGTGGAAATTAATCCGCAATTATTTGCCAACAGGTCGCTGGAGCTCTATTGCAACAACTTTGATCTGGTGGAACAGGTCAGCACCAGGACGATCAAGGATTCGACAGTTTTACCATATATTGAAAAAGCATTGGAGTATCGGACCAAGCTGCGCTATTCGATTAACTGGATATCCTGTCCGGATAACCCGGCGCAACATCTCGAAATAGATTGACAAAGGGGCGGCCGGGGCCCAATTTTCATGCATGAATCAAACAGACCTCGGCCGGGAGTTATCCGGCGGGACATTCAGGCCGGTTTATTATTTTTTCGGTGAAGAAGATTTTCGCAAGAAAGAGGCGGCCCGTTCGCTGATTTCGCTTTATTTGCCGGAATCCCT
>CAZGLR010000063.1:0-19808 GCA_964526635.1 uncultured Ignavibacteriales bacterium
CTGAGATGCCTTTTCATGTCGGGTTATACAGCAAACGTGATCGCTCACCACGGCGTTCTGGACGAGGGTGTGAATTTTATCCAGAAACCATTCTCAAAAGGGGATCTGGCCGTCAAAGTGCGGGAGGTGCTGGATTCCTGAGTGCGTCGCGCAAGCCGCCGGTCTGGTTTTGGCAGACGACGCGATAGACGCCGAGGCTGTGAATCAGTAAAGTAGGTCAGGATCCGTCCCCGAGCAAAGCGAGGGTCCTGAGCCAAGCGGAAGAGATTCTGACACCATATGCGATGCCGCTGGTTTCGCGAATAATACCACCCCCCCCCACCTCACACATATTTCGTGAAATCGATGCTGATAATCTGTTCCGGCACCGGCATCTGGACCATCTGAACCCCGGCCAGCTTGAACAGCCGTTTGGCCGCCACAAATTTCTCATCCTCGGCATAGCGGTCACTCAGGTAAATCACCTTCCGTATCCCGGCCTGGATAATTATCTTGGCGCAATCATTACACGGAAACAAATTCACATACAACCGGCAATTATTCATCCGCCCGAAATCGCTGTTGAGGATAGCGTTGACTTCGGCATGGCACACATAGGGATATTTGGTATCGAGATATTCGCCCTCACGCGACCACGGCAACTCATCATCGCTGCACCCGGCCGGGAAACCATTGTAGCCGATGCCGACAATACGGTTCTCCTCATTGACAATGCAGGCGCCCACCTGTGAATTGGGGTCCTTGCTGCGCATCCCCGACAAAATCGCCAGGGCCATGAAATATTCATCCCACGACAGGTAATCCTGCCGCTTGGTTTTTTTGGCAGATGGCATCGCATGTTCCATTCTCAAGTCCCCATGTGTATTATTACTCTGGCCGATATCCCTTGCCTGAGCCTGATCGCAGGTCGAAATCCCTTGCCCGGACGGAGTGAGAGTGCGCCACACAGCGGCGCAGGTTTCGACATGCATGACTACAAAGTATACGCACACGACAGCACTGTGTCAATAATAGCATACTTCTGCCCCGATTCAAGTTGCCGGGATAAGTCAGATACGTATATTTCATCAATTTCGGAGATATTGCCATGAATCTGCTTTTTCTCTGCAACGCCAACTCGGTCCGTTCCCAGATGGCCGAGGGCCTGGCCCGACATCTCAGCAACGGCACTGTCGGCTGCAAATCAGCCGGATTATCCTCCGGGTATGTACATCCAACAGCTATCGAGGCAATGACCGAGATCGGTATCGATATCTCCAGCCAGCATTCGCAGACCGTCACTATGATGCATATTCAATGGGCTGACCACGTTTTCGTTCTCAGCAAGCTGGCAGCCAGGGCGGCCGAGCAGTTCAAACATCTTGTCACTGTTCATAACTGGGTGATACCCAACCCGGACGATATGACCGACAACGCCACGACACAACTGGCCGCCTATGGCTGCGCAAGAGATCATCTCAAAGAACGGATCACGGCCTTTTTGTTGCAGCATGGCGCCCTTAAATGATTGCCTGACATATGTTTGAGCAAGACTTCAGTGTTTCCGAGCAAACCACTCTCTATTAATAGATTACGTCGGTTAAAAATTTTTTTCACTGTTATCTTATTGCATCTATTGTGCTTAGGTTTTTCGACCGGAAGTGCTTTGTGTTTTTATTTGACACCCCCCCAACACCACAATATTTTGTTGAGCGTTTGCTTCAAGACCCAATATAGGGCACCTGACATGGCTTCCGGGAGGGCTGGACCATTTCAGAATTGGGTCTTAGGCCCAAACCGCCTGAGCGGCATTTAAGCGATTGACATGGAATATTCAGCACGGAGTTAGATCAGGATGATCTTATACTGTCCGGGTTCTTCTCGTAGCGCCAGAGGTGACAGTTCCGACAGCATCCCGCGGAGTAATTCCGGTCAATCCTTCTCATATTATTTTCAAGTTACTCACGACAACAAAAACATCATTTGCAATACAATCCTGCTCCGGTGTGCACGGATGCCACTTGGGGGGTGAAGGAGATCATGGATGGACAACGTGACTGCTACTGTGATTGACCCGGCCGTAGTACCGGCCATTGTGCCCATAACGAAAGTCCAGAAACGCGATGGCACGCAGGCGCCATTTGATCCCGAACGGATTACCGACGCTATCTACAAGGCCGGGCAGGCCACCCGTGAATTCGACCGGTCCACCGCCCGGCAACTCATGATCCGGGTGGTAACGGTCGTTCAAACGCTTTATTCCGGCCATGCGCCCACTATCGAACAGATTCAGGATATTGTCGAGGAAGTCCTGCTGGCTTCGCAATATCGCAAGACAGCCAAGGCCTATATTCTCTATCGCGATCAGCATAGCCGTATTCGCGAGATGGTCAAGCTGGCCGATCTCGAACTGATTGATCGTTATCTCGAAAAACTCGACTGGAAAGTTCAGGAAAACAGCAATATGGCTTATTCGCTGCAGGGCCTGAACAATTACATTTCCAGTGAAATTTCCAAGACCTACTGGCTCAACCGTATTTATACCCCGGATATCCGTGACGCCCATAATTCGGGCGATCTGCATATTCATGATCTCAGCCTGCTGTCGGTGTACTGCGTCGGATGGGACCTGCAGGATCTCTTGCGCTCCGGTTTTACCGGCGCGGTCGGCAAAGCCGAGAGCAGTCCGGCTAAACATTTCCGCACCGCCCTGGGGCAGATTGTCAATTTCTTCTATACCCTGCAGGGCGAGGCCGCCGGCGCGCAGGCGTTTTCCAATTTCGATACGCTCCTGGCGCCGTTTATTCGCCATGACAGATTATCCTATGGCGAAGTCAAACAGGCCTTACAGGAATTTGTCTTCAACGTTAACGTTCCAACCCGGGTCGGCTTCCAGACGCCCTTTACCAATTTGACTATGGACCTGCAGCCGCCATCGACATTGAAAAACGAGCCGGTCATTATCGGCGGTCAGCCGCAGGAGACGACCTATGGCGAGTACCAGTATGAAATGACCCTGCTGAACTCGGCCTTCCTTGAAGTACTCAGCGAGGGCGATGCCAAAGGCCGCGTGTTTACCTTCCCCATCCCGACGTACAACATCACTGCCGGTTTCGACTGGGATGCACCCGGTCTCGAACGGCTCTGGGAAGTAACCGCCAAGTACGGTATCCCCTATTTTGCCAATTTCGTCAATTCCGATATGTCGCCTGATGATGCGCGTTCCATGTGTTGCCGTCTTCGGCTGGATTTACGATCGCTCGAAAAACGTGGCGGCGGCCTGTTTGGGGCTAATCCCTTGACCGGCTCGATTGGAGTCGTAACAATCAACATGCCGCGGTTGGGGTATTTGTCTAAGACTGAAGAGGATTTTCTTGATCGACTGGATTGTCTCATGGAAATCGCGCGGACCAGCCTCGAGACCAAACGTAAAGTCCTCGAGCAGTTTACGGATAAGGGCCTGTATCCATATACCAAATTTTACCTGCGGCACGTCAGCGAACGGCATAAACGCTTTTGGAACAACCATTTCTCGACCATCGGCCTGGTCGGCATGAATGAAGCCTGTACCAATTTGCTGGGGTGTGATATCGGAAACGAGCGGGGGGCGGCATTCGCCTGCCGGGTACTGGATCATATGCGCGAACGCCTGACTCAATTCCAGCAGGAGACCGGCAATTTTTATAATCTCGAGGCGACACCGGCGGAGGGGACCGCGTATCGCCTGGCCAGGCTCGATCGCAAACGATTTGCCGATATCAAGACCGCCAATGACGACGGCTCCTGTTCCTGCGATGAGCCGTTTTACACCAATTCATCGCAACTGCCGGTTAATTATACCGATGATATTTTCCAGATGCTCGACCTGCAGGATACTCTCCAGGCGCGCTACACCGGCGGAACAGTGCTGCATGTCTTTCTCGGCGAATCGATCCCCGATCCGAAGGCAGTGAAGGCGTTTGCCCGCAAGGTGTGCGAACGCTACAAGCTGCCGTACTTTACCCTGTCGCCGAGTTTTTCGGTCTGTCCATCACATGGCTATCTGCGCGGCGAACAGGCGGTATGCCCCCAATGCGGCTGCGAAACCGAAGTCTATTCGCGGGTAGTCGGGTATCTGCGGCCGGTCAAACAATGGAACAACGGCAAGCAGGCTGAATTCGAACTGCGGACCCGTTACCGGATTGGAGCCTGAGGGAATGAAGATCGGCGGTTTTCATCCGTTCAGTCTGAGTGATTATCCCGGCAAAATAGCGGCCGTGATTTTCACCCAGGGCTGCAACTTCCGATGTCCGTTTTGTCACAATGCCCAGCTGCTGGGAAGTCAGACGACTAAAGAGAGCGAATATACTGTCGAGAGTATTCTCGCCTTTCTCACAGCACGTCGGGGCAAACTCGATGCTGTCGTCATTACCGGCGGCGAACCGACTCTGCATGCCGATTTGGAATCTTTGATTCGCGCTGTCAAAGATATTGGATTTCTGGTTAAGCTGGACACCAACGGCAGCCGCCCGGAAATAATTGATAAACTGGTACGCGGCGGCCTGGTCGATTTTATCGCGATGGATATCAAGGCGCCATTGGAATGCTACGAACGGCTGGCGGGGGTGGTAGTGGAATCTGATAAAATCCGCGCCAGTATAGATATTATCGCGGGCAGTGGTATTGAGCACCTTTTCCGCACAACCGTTGTCCCGCAATTACTGAGCGATATTGATGTCCATGCCATTGAGAAACTGATTCCATCGGGGTCATCGTACCACACCCAGCGTTTTATCCCTGATCATGCCTACGATGCCCGTTTGCGGGCCTGTGCCACAAGCAATGAATTCCGTGCTGCCGGATAATCCGGCAATTCTTCATCATGATAAAAACCCCGTCGTTCGGCGGGGTTTTTTATTGTTGCTGTAATTCGATTAAAATGCCGGCAGTAGATTTGGGGTGTACAAACGCGATCTTCTTGCCCCCGGCGCCGATTCGCGGTGTTTCATCAATCAGGCGAATACCGGCATCTGTGAGTCGTTTGAGATCGGCCTCGAGATCATCGACAATCAAGCAAATATGATGAATACCCGGACCTTTTTTGGCGATATATTTGGCAATCGGTGAATCGGGAGCAGTCGCCTCGAGCAATTCCAGCCCCGTACCCCCGGCTTTATATATGGCCGTATTGACTTTTTGTTCAGCTACTTCCTCGATCTCTTCGGCCTCGAATCCGAGAAGTGTGGTAAATGCCTTTGCGGCATCGTCGAGTTGTTCTATGGCGATACCGATATGGGCAACTTTCATAATCACTCGCCATCCCCGCTTTCGGGTTTTTCCTCAAGCATACCGGCATCACGCAGGGCATTGTAATACACCCTGAGCTCATCCTCGAATGTTATTTGATTCTCTGCGCGGGACAGCGACGGCTTGATCCACTGCTCGTCGAAGAACTCCTTCATCCAGTCCTCAGTACCGACTTTGACCCAGCGCAAGCGAATCGTATCTACCGACAAACTGCTGTCGGACAGTATATACTCGACTTTCATAAAGGCCCGCCCGGTATCGCCTTCGACCTGCACCGAATCGATCTGGATCGCCTGGAGGGTGTCATGGCGATAATTCTGAATCCACGGATGCTGAGCATACTCATCCCAGGTGCGGTCTTCCCAGACACAGGGAAACTCATTATCATACACGACCTTGATATCCCCGACTTTTACCCGCGTAAAGAGTTCGTAGGTGCCATCCCGGATAGCCTGCTGATCGGGAGTCAGCGATTTTGAATCATCGGTCGAGCAGCCAAACAAAGCTGCAATCATGAGTACACACAAAAAACATCCAAGGCAGCATTTACTTTGCATCATATACTCCCCATACATCGCGCAGACAATGCGAAATTTCGCCGACCGAGACCTGATTTTCGACCGCTTCCAGTACCGGACCAACCATATTGTCCGATGATTGCGCAGCCGTTTTGAGCTTCTTGAGTGCGGCATCGACGGCATCGGTATCTCGCGACGCTTTTATCTCTTGTAACCGTTTGATCTGTTGCAGTTCCAGTTCGGGATCCACTTTGAGGATATCGATATGGTCTTTACCAGCCGTGGCAAATTTATTGATCCCAACCACAATGTCTTCCTTGTGCTCAATACGCTTCTGCGCTTCATAGGCCGAGCGGGCGATTTCTGTCTGGAAATACTGTGATTCGATACAACTGAGGGTACCGCCGCGATGGTCGATTTCCTCAAGCATAGCCATGGCCCGTTTTTCGATCTCGTCGGTCAGGTATTCGACGTAATACGAGCCCGCCAATGGATCAACTGTATCGGTCGCGCCTGATTCGTGGGCGATAATTTGCTGGGTCCGCAGGGCAATCGAGGCCGATTTCTCGGTCGGCAGGGCCAGGGCTTCATCGAACGAATTGGTATGCAGCGACTGGGTGCCGCCCAGTACGGCTGACAAGGCTTGAGTCGTCACTCGGACTATGTTATTCTCCGGCTGCTGCGCGGTCAGGGTTGAACCGGCAGTCTGCGTATGGAAACGCAGCAGCATCGATTTTTGATCTTTGGCCCCGAAGCGTTCCCTGACAATCTTCGCCCAGAGCCGCCGGGCCGCACGAAACTTGGCGACTTCCTCGAAGAGATTATTATGCGCATTGAAGAAAAACGACAATCGCGGCGCGAAATCATCAATATCGAGACCGGCCTTCAGAGCTGCCTCGAGATAGGCGATCGCATCGGCGAACGTAAAGGCAATCTCCTGCACCGCAGTCGAGCCCGCCTCGCGAATGTGATATCCTGATATCGAAATCGTATTAAAGTGCGGCAAGTGATCTTTGGCATACGCAAAAATATCAGTGATCAGCCGCATTGATTCGCGGGGCGGATAAATATACGTACCGCGGGCGATGAACTCCTTAAGGATATCATTCTGGATAGTCCCGCGGATATTTTTATACGCCACCCCCTGACGGCGCGCCACGGTTGCATACATCGCCAGCAGAATAACGGCAGTGGCATTGATTGTCATCGAGGTCGACACGTCACCCAGCGGGATGCCATCGAAGACAATCTCCATATCGTCGATTGTGTCGATCGCCACGCCGGTCTTGCCGACCTCACCCATAGCCATCTCATCATCGGAATCGAAGCCAATCTGGGTTGGCAAATCAAAGGCCAGTGACAATCCGGTTTGTCCGGCATTGAGCAGGTACTTGAATCGTTTGTTAGTTTCCCTGGCGCTCCCGAAGCCGGCATACTGGCGCATCGTCCAGAACCGTCCCCGGTACATTTCAGGATACACACCTCGGGTAAAGGGATACTCCCCCGGCGCCGGATGATCATAAGATGCCGGCGGCACGGTTACGGGAATATCGATACCCGAACTGGTTTTTTTGGGGTTAGCCATCTATTCAAGCTCCACCAGCAGTTGTCCCTTTTCCACAGACTGCCCGCCGGTTACGTGAATTGTTTTGATTTTACCGGCCGCCGGTGATTTGATGTCGTTTTCCATCTTCATCGCTTCCATCACCAAAAGCGGGTGGTTTTTGGCGATATCATCGCCGGCAACACAGCTCACGGAAACAACAAGCCCCGGCATCGGGGCGGTGATTTTCTTCAGCGCATCAGCATCGGAAATGCCGGCTTTTTTCTTCATTTTGGCCACTTCGACATCTTCGACGCGGCATTCCCCGGTATAACTTCCTCTGGTGATACGATAGCTGCCGTTGAAACGTACAGCGCCAATTTCATGCGACTGACCATCGATCAAAAGTGAGTACCGCTGGGAATCGATACGGTGTAGATCGACTTCACGGGCCTGATCGCCGTTGCGGATAAAAAGCCTGCCCTCTTCCCGATATACCTGAAACTCAAACGCTTTGTCTTCGATCGTGACGAGTACTTTTCGCACGTTACCACACCTTTCGCAAACCATTTATCCGACCCGACAACTTCCAGGCATTCCCGCGAGCAACTGTTTCATCACCAGTGGGTATCATACGGATTTCCTGATGGAAGTCAATAATCGCCGCAGCCATTGCGGTCAGGGCGATTTCATCCTCACTCCGGGCCAGCGCTACGGCCAGATCGGGACAGTGTTCTTCTATGAAATGCGTCGACAGATTCCCCGCGATAAAGGCCGGGTGATTCATTACCAGTTGCCCGAAGGGGATAGTTGTATCGACTCCCTGCACGATATACTCGGTCAAAGCCCGGTCCATGCGACGGATAGCCTGATGACGGTCATACCCCCATGAAACCAGCTTGGCAATCAGGGGATCATAATATACCGGAATACTGTCACCGCCGACAAAACCGGAATCGGTGCGAATACCCGGCCCCGATGGCTCATGATAGGCCACCAGCCGGCCGGTCGACGGCACAAATCCTCCGGCCGGATCCTCGGCGTAAATTCGGACTTCGATCGAATGACCCCGCTGCCTGATATCATCCTGTGTTACCGACATCGGTTCTCCGCGGGCAATACGGAATTGTTCCTGCACCAGGTCAACGCCGGTAACCATCTCGGTAACCGGATGCTCAACCTGCAGTCGGGTATTGACTTCGAGGAAATAGAAGTTCAGGTCCTCATCGACTAAAAATTCGACCGTCCCGGCCCCGATATATCCGGTGGCGCGGGCGATCGCGGTCGCGGCCTCTCCCATGCGCGCACGCAATTCTGGCGTGACCACCGCCGAGGGCGACTCTTCGATCACTTTCTGATGACGGCGCTGAATACTGCATTCGCGCTCACCCAGGTGAATGACATTGCCATGAGTATCGGCCAGAATCTGTATCTCGATATGCCGCGGCCGGGCGATATACTTTTCGATATAGACGCGCTTGTCACCAAAGGCCGACGACGCTTCCGAGGCCGCTGTCTTGAGCGCCGCTTCAAGTTCACCGGCCGAATGGACAATGCGCATCCCTTTGCCGCCGCCACCGGCAGCGGCTTTTATCAGGATGGGAAAGCCGATTTTCTCGGCCTGCTCACGGGCGGCCTCGATTTTATCAACATCCTGCGTGCTGGCCGGGGCCAGCGGCAGACCGGCTTTTTGGGCCGTCTGACGAGCCTCGAGCTTATCACCCAGCAGGCTGATTGTCCCGGCCTTAGGCCCAATAAAAATGATACCGTTTTCGCTGCATAACCGGGCAAATGAGGCATTTTCGGATAAAAAACCATAGCCGGGATGAATCGCCTGCGCGCCGCAGGCTCTGGCAATATCGATAATCTTCTGCTGGACCAGATAGGTCTCGGCCGAGGTAGTGCCCTCGAGAGCATAGGCCTCATCGGCCAGACGGACATGATACGACGGCCGGTCGGGATCGGAGTATACTGCCACCGAGGTAATTTTGGCTTCTCGACAGGCGCGGATAACCCGCACGGCGATTTCACCGCGATTGGCAATCAGAATTTTATTTATTTTCGGCATAATCAATCTTCCACGAAGTAGTCGGTATCGACTCTCTTGATTTCATAAACTGATTCCGGGGACACTCCCACGTTGTGTTCAATCATCAATTGGGCAAGCTTTTCTCCATCAATCAGCACGACTTTTTTACCAATTGAATTTACATAATCTAACGCTTCCTTGGAATACTTTGAAGTTGTAATAAATATCCCACGATTTGCTCGCATTCCCTCAAGACTACCCGCGAATCTTTGGATGTCCGGACGGCCCACAGTATTTTCCCACTTTTTTGCCTGAATGTAAATAACATCCAATCCAAGTTTGTCTTCTTTGATGATACCATCTACGCCTTCATCATGTGACTTACCCAAGGCCTCACCGGCATCTCGTCTTGATCCGCCATATCCCATTTTAACAAGAAGGTCTATAACCAATTGTTCAAAAAACCTGGGCGACGCACTTTTTATATTCTGTAATATTTCCGAGATCAGGGTGTTGTTTAATTCTGTGAAGCTTTTTTCGATCAATTCCTCTGGGGTTTCCTCTCGCGTAATTTTTGGCGAAATGGATGAATCCGCCTTTGGTCTTTCTCTGAATTCTCTGAATTCATCAAATTGCATTAAATAATCATTATCTACCACTTTGACTGACGAGTTTAGTACCTTCAACCCTCTTTCAGTAATCGCAAAATATCCTCTACGAGGTGAGTCAAGTAATCCAGCTTGCTTTAAATAGCTTTTCGCCCAGGTAACACGATTCCTAAATTTACGTTGTTTGCCGCTTGGGAGTAACTCGTTTAACTCTGATTGATGCAAATTGAAATGTTCCGCCAGCTTAGGTACAATTTCATCAATTCTATATTCCTTTCCATCTGAACACGCTTGCAGCAGTGGATACATTATGGATTCATAATCTGGTATCGCCATTTCTTACTCCTACAACGGTATATTGCCGTGCTTCTTCGACGGGTTGCTGTCTTTCTTGTTTTCCAGCATCTTCAGCGCCCGAATCAAACGCGGCCGGGTTGCCTTCGGCTCGATGACATCATCGATATATCCCCGCTCAGCGGCGATAAACGGGTTGGCGAATTTCTCTGTATACTCGGCGACTTTATCATCCAGCGCTTTCTGCGGATCCTCGGCGGCGGCGATCTCTTTGCGGAAAATAATCTCCACCGCGCCCTTGGGACCCATCACGGCGATTTCAGCCGTCGGCCAGGCATAATTCATGTCACCGCGCACATGCTTGGAGTTCATGACGTCATACGCCCCGCCATACGCTTTCCGGGTGATAACCGTAATTTTCGGCACGGTCGCCTCGCAGTAGGCGTACAGCAGCATCGCGCCATGCTTGATGATACCGTTGTGCTCCTGATCGGTGCCCGGTAAAAAGCCGGGGACATCCTCGAACGTGATAACAGGAATATTGAAGGCGTCGCAGAAACGTATAAAACGGGCCGCTTTGGCCGACGAATTGATATCGAGCACCCCGGCCAGAACCGCCGGCTGATTGGCGATAATACCAATCGAATAGCCACCGAGGCGGGCAAATCCGACGACGATATTCATTGCGAAATCGGGATGCACTTCGAGAAAGCGGCTGTCATCGACAATTCGCGTAATCACATCCTTGATATCATAGGGCTTGTTCGGATTCGGCGGGATGATCGTATTCAACGTTTCATCTTCGCGATCGAAGGGATCTTCGGTGGCGACAAACGGCGGATCTTCCATGTTGTTGAGGGGAACATAACTCATCAGTTCGCGCGTGTAGCGGAAGGCGTCCGGTTCGTTTTCGGCGGCATAGCTGGCCACACCCGATTTGGTGGCGTGGGTCATAGCACCGCCGAGATCTTCGGAGGAGACATCCTCGTGGGTGACTGTTTTGACCACGTTGGGGCCGGTCACAAACATATGGCTGATGTTTTTCACCATGATAGTAAAATCGGTAATGGCCGGGCTATATACCGCGCCGCCGGCACAAGGGCCGAGGATAACCGAAATCTGCGGGACGACACCTGATGCCAGGGTATTGCGCAGGAAGATATCAGCGTAGCCGCCGAGAGAAACGACACCCTCCTGAATGCGCGCCCCGCCGGAATCATTGAGCCCGATTACCGGTGCGCCGACTTTCATGGCCATATCCATGATCTTGCAGATTTTTTCGGCATGCGCTTCCGACAGCGAACCACCGAAGACAGTAAAATCCTGCGAGAAGATAAACACCTTGCGGCCGTCGATTGTCCCGACCCCGGTCACGACACCATCGCCAAGGAATTTCTTTTTATCGAGTCCGAAATCGCGGCTGCGATGCGCCACGAACATATCGAATTCCTCGAAACTGCCTTTATCCAGAAGTAATTCGATCCGTTCGCGGGCTGTCAGCTTGCCCTTGGCGTGCTGCGCGTCGATTCGATCCTGCCCGCCGCCGAGCCGTGCCTGCGCCCGCATCGCTTCGACTTCCTGTAACTTTTTCTCAATGGACATGTCGCAAACCCCACAAGATGTGATTCTTTATTATTGCACCACCGATTCCACTATTGTCCTGACACCGTCTTCCCGCGCCCACCCGATGGGAACGTCGATATCATGATCGAACGCGATCAGTATCTCGCCGGCCAGCGCTCGCTTTACCAGGGACCGCTTGACTTTCATCGTCTCCAGCGGATAGAGATCAACGGACGCCACATATGGGACTTTGAAATGATGCACCGAGGGAATAATGTCGGCGTAGTAAACAACTGTCTTTCCACCCGAACTGAATTCCATCCCCATATGACCCGGCGTGTGACCGCCGGTCCGGATAAGTTTCACACCCGGGATATACTCGCTATCGCCCTCAATCAGTTCCAACTGGCCTGATTCCTCAAGCGCCTTCAGGCGATCAGGGACATACACCGCCGCGGTACGTTCATTGGGATGAGTCGCATCGTCCCATTCCATTTTCTGGACAACATATGTCGCCTTGGGAAAACGCGGTACGATTTTGCCGTCGCGCTCGACTACCGCCCCGCCGACATGGTCGGTGTGAAGATGGCTCAATAATACATGGGTGATTTGGTCAACTGAATACCCGAGATCATTCAGGCCGTTTTCGATATTGGAGTCGCCGTGTGCGGCATAGATTTTCTTTTCTTTTTCGGAAAGAACTGTTCCCAGCCCGGTGTCGCAGAGTATGATGGCATCGCCGGTGTCAACGACAAAAAGGTTGGCGTGCATCGGGATAAGATTGTCGTCATCGCTGTCGACAAGTTCCCCCCAGATTTTTTTGGGGACGACGCCGAACATGGATCCGCCATCGAGTTTGAAAGCGCGCTCAACGAAATGAGAGATAGTAAACTCACCGAATTGATATGTCATAACCAGATAATAAAAGGGCGGGACCCGGCCTGCGGACCCCGCCGTGTGTCAGGTAACTATTTACAGCGCCCGAAGATAGGTGCCGCCGATAATCAATCGTTGGATTTCGGAGGTCCCCTCGTAGATTTCGATCACGCGCTGATCGCGATACAGTTTTTCGATACTGGAAAACTCACCGATGTAGCCGTAGCCGGAATGAATCTGCATCGCCCGATCGACACAGAAATTAGCCGCTTCGGAAGCGAATAATTTGGCCTGGGCGGCCTCGGTCGAGAAGCGCAAACCCTTGTCCTGCAACTGCGCAGCCTTGTACGTCAACATGCGCGCCGCCTCGGTGCGGGTAGCCATGTCGGCAATCATCCACTGAATCGCCTGCAGTTTCGAAATCGGCGCGCCAAAGGCGGTGCGGCTGTTGGCGAATTTAATCGCATCTTCCAACGCCCGCTGACAGATACCCAACCCCTGCGCGGCAACCCCGACACGGGCACCATCGAGGGTCTGCATGGCGTATTTGAAGCCGGAACCCTCGTCGCCGAGCTGATTGGATTTGGGAGCTTCAGTGTTTTCAAATATAATCCTACCGGTCGTCGCGGCCCGCATGCCCATTTTGTGCATCAGTGTTTCCTGTTTGATACCGCCGGCGTCGGCGTCGACAATCAACGCTGAAATCTTCGGCCGCTTAGCGTCTTCCTGCTTCCCGAATTTGCAGAAGAGAACGATGAACGTGGCGACGTCACCATGCATAATAAAATGCTTCCGGCCGTTGATAACGAATTTATCGCCGTCTTCTTCAGCCACAGTTTTCTGGTTGGCGGCATCGGAACCAGCGTTTTCTTCAGTGAGGGCAAACGCGGGAATTCCCTCGCCGGAGGCCGCCTGTGTCACATATTTCTTCTTCTGTTCGTCGTTACCGAAAGTGAACACCGGATAAATCGCCAGTTGCGGTACGGCGGTCAACAGCGACGTCGGGGCATCCCAGAACGCCAGTTCTTCGATCATCGTGACATATTCCAGCGCGGTGCAGCCACCGCCACCATATTGTTTCGGCATGCTGTAGCCGATAAAGCCGGCTTTGGCCAGCTTCTTGTAGTAGTCGTGGGGGAATTGTTCGGGACGACGGTCGAGTTCGGCCGCAACGGGAACGATTTCCTTTTCGCCAAATGCATGGACTCTATCGCGTACAGCCTGCTGGCTGTCATCAAGATTGAAACGAGTAATCACCTGAGGCCTCCCTTTCCTATGAGAAAGCTGTGAGATTATATAAGCTTGTCTTGCTTTTTCCTTTTTTCCGCGACCGCTCCCTGGAGCCAGTCGATTATTTCAGTCGTGGTGGCGCCGGGGGTAAACAGGCGGGCAATACCCATACTCTGCAGTTTCTTGACGTCCTCATCGGGGATGATGCCGCCGCCAAACAGCAGGATATCCTCACCGCCTTTTTCCGCCAGCTTTTTCTGGATCGCGGGAAAAAGGGTCATGTGTGCCCCTGATAAAATGGAAACGCCGACCGCATCGGCATCTTCCTGGATTGCTGCAGTGACGATCTGATCGGGCGTCTGCCGCAGCCCGGTATATATCACTTCCATACCGGCATCGCGCAGCGCCGCAGCAATGACTTTTATGCCCCGGTCATGACCATCGAGACCGGGTTTGGCCAATAAAACCCTGATTTTTTCTGCCATAATCTCATTCCGCTAAAAAGTACGATGAGTGTTCCCTCCGGGTCAAGCGTCGCCGGACTTAAAATATCGGTGGTTCGACGTATTCACCGAAGACCGGACGCATGGCATCCACTATCTCTCCCTCGGTGGCATACACACGAACACACTCCAGAATTGCCTTCATTGTGTTGCCGTCGCCTTTGGCGCACGCGGTCAAATCTTCGAGCGTCCGCTTCACTTTGTCATTATCACGCTGCGACTTGACCTTGTTGATACTTTCAAACTGCTCCTGGGCAGCTCTTTCATCGATTTTGAGAACAGGGATATCGACATCGCTTTCCATGATAAAGTCGTTGATACCGACAATAATCCGTTCCTTCTTCTCGATTTCCTTTTGATACTGATAGGCTGATTTGGCTATTTCGCGCTGAAAATACCCCTCTTCGATACATTGCAAGACCCCGCCGCGGCGGTCGATCTCATCAAAATAGGCTTCGGCTTCAGCTTCGATTTTATCGGTCATGTATTCGACAAAATACGATCCGGCCAGCGGATCGATGGTATTGGCCACACCGGTTTCGTGCATCAGGACCTGCTGCGTTCGCAGCGCCAGCAGGGCGGCCTTTTCCGATGGCAGCGCCAAAGTTTCATCCATCGAGTTGGTATGCAGTGACTGAGTACCGCCGAGCACCGCCGAAAGCGCTTCGTAGGCCGTGCGCATTAAATTGTTTTCCGGCTGCTGGGCGGTCAGTGAACAGCCCGCTGTCTGTGTATGAAACCGCAGCATCCAGCTTTTTTCATTTTTGGCGCCGTATTTATGCCGCATGCGGCGGGCATAGATGCGCCGTGCCGCTCGATACTTGGCGATTTCCTCAAAGAAATCCTGATGAGCGTTGAAAAAGAATGACAACCGTGGGGCAAACCTGTCGACATCCATCCCGGCTTCTATCGCCGATTCAACATAGGTAAAGCCATCGGCCAGGGTAAAGGCCAACTCCTGAGCGGCAGTGGCGCCGGCTTCGCGAATGTGATAGCCGGAAATCGAGATGGTATTCCATTTCGGGACATGATCAGCGCAGAATTGCATCATGTCGGTAATCAGACGAATCGAGGGCTCCGGAGGATAAATCCATTCTTTCTGCGCGATATACTCCTTGAGAATGTCGTTTTGCAGGGTGCCATTGAGTTTCTCCGAGGATATTCCCTTGTTTTCGGCGGCAGCGATATACATGGCCAGCAGAATCGAGGCCGGAGAGTTGATTGTCATCGACGTCGATATTTTACCGAGGTCGATGCCATCGAAAATAAGTTCCATATCGGCCAGTGAATCGACCGCCACGCCACACATGCCGACTTCACCGAGGCTGCGCTCATGATCCGAGTCATACCCCATCAGGGTCGGCAGATCGAATGCCACCGAAAGCCCGTTCTGGCCCTGTGACAGCAGATAATGATATCTCTGGTTGGTTTGGCGCGGCGTGCCCATGCCGGAGAACTGACGGATCGTCCACATCCTGCCGCGATACATGGTGCGATGCACACCACGGGTATAGGGATACTCTCCGGGAAATCCTATTTTTTCAAAGAAGTCGTTTCCGCTGATCGCATCCGGGCCGTAGAGGATACCGAGGTCGTCACCGGATACGGTCATGAACCGTGGTCGGGAATTTTGCGGCATGGCATCGGCTTCTTTCTGCCAGTCAGCCCGTTGTTGCCGCAATTGCTCAAGGAATTTGTCGTCGAACATGAATCTATCTCCACCCGTATAACGCTAAGCTGTCGTAAGCCAGCAATATACGTACTCGAGGGCAAAATATCAAGTCACCCCTTTATACTTGTCGTAGAGCCGCTGCCCGGCCGAAAAGGGATCTTCGTCACCGGCCAGAATACGATCTACGATATCATCGAGAACACCTTCGCCCAGAACCGTACGCGCAATATCAGCATTGACCAGACGGCTGATCACCTGCTCGACTTTATGCCGAATCTGCAGCCCGCGCTTTTTTTCCAGTTCGCCCGATTCTTTCAAATAAGCGATGTGTTCGTATATTTTTTCCAGCAGTTCATCGATACCGACATTTTTGATCGCCTGTGTCTGGATAATCGGAATCCACCACATGCCCATCGTCGATTTCATTTCCAGTGCCGACTTCAAGTCGTAAACCATCTGTTCCGCCCCGGCCCGATCAGATTTATTGACCACAAAGAGATCGGCAATTTCCATCAGGCCGGCCTTGAGAGCCTGAATCGCATCGCCCGATTCCGGAACCAGCGTGACCACGACAGAATCGCAGTTGTCGATAATATCGAGTTCCATCTGGCCGACACCGACCGTTTCGATCAGCACGGTATCAAACCCGAAGGCGTCAAATGCCACCACAACATTTGAAGTCGCCTCCGCCAGCCCGCCGGTCCAGCCCCGGCTGCCCATGGACCGAATATACACGCCCTTGTCTTTAGGAATGTCCTGCATGCGAAGACGGTCCCCGAGGAGAGCGCCGCCGGTAAATGGTGACGACGGGTCAACGCAGATTATCGCCACCCGGCGCCCGGCCTCGGCCAGCAGGGTGGCCAGCCGGTTCACCAGCGATGATTTGCCGGCTCCGGGCGGGCCGGTAATGCCGATCCGGTAGATACCGCTGCGGGTGCGATACATCCGTGATAAAAGTTCCTGGAATCCCTCGGTTCTGTTTTCGATGTGGCTGATGATGCGGGACAGGGCGATTTCCGAACCATTTTGAAACTGCGAGTAAAGCGACATCTACGGGGCGTTTCCTCTGATAAGTTCGCCGGCATCGAATTTAATATCTTTGACGCGCAATTGAATACGGGTGACGCCATTCCAGTGATTGTACTCGATGACATAAACCATGTCGATCGTCCCGGCCCGCATATTCAACGGCCGAACCATGTCGCCAAAGCCAAAACCGATAACATCGAACACTTTGGAACCTTTGGATACTTTCATCTTCAGATGGTTTTTACCAACCAGATAAGGAGTACCGACCACTTCCAGATTGCGGGTCAAAAAGACCGGACGCATGTTCATAGGTCCGAAAGGACTGAATAATTCCAGCGTTTCCATGAACGCATCGTCGATCGTATCGAGATCCAGATCCGAATCGATAAAGAGCTTGGAGATCAGGTCTTCCCGCGACAACATCCGTTCAGAAACCTCAATGAGCCGTTTGCGGAAGGCTTCGACATTGTGCGGGGCAATCGTCAATCCAGCGGCGTATTTATGGCCGCCATAGCGCAACAGGAGATCTTCGCACTCCTTGAGCGCTTCGGTCAGATGAAACCCGGGAATAGAACGGGCCGAACCTTTGCCTTCACCGTTGTCAATAGCGATCAGCACGGTTGGTAGATGGTACCTCTCGACCAGACGCGAGGCCACAATGCCGATGACTCCGAGATGCCATCCTTCGGAGGCCAGCACGATAGCGCGATCCTTTTTCAAATCACAGACATGCTTGATCTGCGCCATCGCCTCCTTGAGGGTGGCCTCATCAATGCTCTTGCGCCGTTTGTTTTCATTATCCAGCTCGCGGGCGATTTCCTGGGCCAGGGTTTCATCGCGCGTGGTCAACAACTTAATGGCATGGCTGGCATCACCCAGCCGCCCAATGGCATTGATGCGCGGGGCCAAAACAAAAACCACCTGCCCGGTGGCGATTTCCTTGCCCATGAGGCCGGAAACAAATGTAAGTGACTTGAGACCCGGCTTGGTCGTGCGGGCGATCTGCCGGAAACCATAATGGGTCAGAGTACGGTTCTCGCCCAGCAGAGGCACAATATCGGCTGATGTCCCCAGAGCGACGAGATCGAGGTGTTCCTCCAGATCACGTTCATCCTGCCCCAGACGGCGATACAGGGCCTGGGCCAGTTTGAAGGCAACTCCGACACCGGATAACTCGGCCAGATCATAGGGACAGTTATCCTGCTTGGGATTGACCAGCGCTACAGCCTTGGGCAGTCTGTCTCCGGTTTCATGGTGATCGGTGACAATACAATCAATGCCCTGTTCCCGGGCAAATTCTATTTCCTCCACCGCCGTGGTACCAGTATCAACCGTGACAATCAACGACACACCCCGGTTTTTGGCCTCCAGAATGCCCTCATGTGTCAGGCCGTAACCTTCCGTCAAACGATTCGGCAGGTAAAACTCAACCTGGGCGCCGAGCCGGTTGAAAACCAGGTAGAGCAGTGCCGTCGCAGTGATGCCGTCGACATCATAATCCCCGTATACCATGATTCGTTCGTTTTCCCGCAACGCATCGGTAAGGCGATCAATAGCGCCATCCATCCCCTTGAGAATAAAGGGATCAGAGAGATCTTCCATGCGTGGTCGGATAAACTTCTGGATTTTATTGATATCGTCGATGCGGCGGTTTATCAGGATTTTGACAATTGGTCGCGGCAGATCGAATTCGGCGGCTATCTCGCTGACCAACTGATCCGGTGGATCCAAGGCAAGTACCCATTGCTGAGTGACTTTGGTATCACTCCAGGTCATGACGAGATTCCTATTGGTAGGGTAAAAAGCAGGACATAAGCCGGGTTCTGTGTGCCCGTGGGCCACGGTCATCTATCTGGGGATACAGTTGCCTGTATCCTCACGCGGCCTACCCGGAAGTACAATCGAGGCGAGCCGACCTCATCCTTCCCTATTTGGCCTTGCTCCGGGTGGGGTTTGTCCCGATACCCTGTCTCCAGGATATCGCGTGGTCTCTTACACCACGTTTTCACCATTGCCGCCGCTTCTTTCGAAGCGGGTAGGCTGTTATTTTCTGCGACACTTTCCGTCGGATCGCTCCGCCCCCGTGTTACGGGGCACCCTGGCTCTGTGGAGCCCGGACTTTCCTCATCATACGTTTAGATCATATGACGCGACCGTTTCTCCTGCTTTTTACCACAGTCTATTTATATACAACAACACAATTTTTTCAACGTTACCGTTGGCGCTGATAATTCGGCGCCTCTTTTGAAATCGCGACACTATGGGGGTGAGATTCGGCCACACCCGCCGCTGTTATTCTAACAAAGCGGGCTTTGTCGTGCAACTCTTTTAAATTGGCTGCCCCGACAATCCCCAGACCGGCCCGAACACCACCGATCAGTTGATGGATCGATCCGGCCACCGGTCCCTTGTGCGGGACCCGACCCTCGATTCCCTCCGGCACGAATTTCGATGCCGATGTGGTTCGTTCCTGAAAATACCGGTCTTTGCTGCCGCGCTTCATCGCTTCGACGGAACCCATACCGCGATAGGTCTTATAGGTCCGCCCTTCATACAAAACAGTCTCGCCGGGAGATTCATCGGTTCCGGCAAAAAGTGAACCGATCATAACAACCGCCGCCCCGGCATAGAGCAGTCTGTGATACTCGGTCCGGACGGTATCGGCTGTGGGGCGATAT
>CAZGLR010000064.1:0-255 GCA_964526635.1 uncultured Ignavibacteriales bacterium
TAGTACCGCTTTCCGGGATACCCCTCGGCGTATTTATTGGTCATGACTCCGCCAGCCGCCTCCAGCACCGCTTCGCTGACGAAATTCTCCGAGGCAATCAATTCTATTTTCTGGGCCTGACGCCGCGCTTCAGAGGTCATGGCATCATATAATTCAGGATCAACCAGCTGTATTTTCGACACAGATATCCCTCCCACGCTCAGGCATCGTTCATGCCTGAATCAGGAATTTTAGCCAGACGGCGCAGATGGCGGC
>CAZGLR010000064.1:265-19808 GCA_964526635.1 uncultured Ignavibacteriales bacterium
AAAATCTCTTCAAGTTCGGCATCGTTGATGTATTTCGATGGCAACGTCAGGACATTGGAGTTGTTGTGCGCCCGCGCCAGATGCGCCATCTCGGCGTTGATCGCCAGCGTCGCCCGGACTCCTTTGATCTTGTTGGCCGCCATAGAGACGCCATTGCCGGTCCAGCAGACAGCAATCCCGCGATCGACATGCTGATCCCGAACTTCTTCGGCCACCTTCAGGGCGTAATCAGGATAATCGACTGAATCGAGCGAGTCAGTGCCATAGTCGGCAACCTCATATCCCCATTGCTCCAGGAACTTTTTGATCTTTTGCTTCAGCTCATACCCGGCATGATCGGATCCGATGGCTATTTTCATATGACCTCCCTTCAGGCTTTTTGCAGTGCCGGAATATAGGTCAGCCAGCCGCGCGTATCATCGACCCGGCCTTCTACTATATCAAAATAACGTTTTTGCAATTCGAGGGTCAGCTCCCCGGCCTTTCCAGTCCCGATCGGGACATCATCGATCTTGGAAATCGGTGTCACTTCGGCCGCCGATCCGGTGAAGAAAACCTCATCCGCTATATACAACGCCTCCCGAGGCAGTGCCTGCTCCACGACTTCCACGCCCATTTCGCGCGCCAATATCATGATCGTATCACGGGTAATACCCGGTAGAATCGAACAACCCAACGTCGGCGTATACAGTTTGCCCTTCATAACCAGGAAGATATTCTCGCCCGAACCCTCGGAAATCATGCCATTGGTATCCAGCGCGATTCCCTCAACATACCCGCGCGACAAGGCCTCCGACTTAATAAGCTGTGAATTCATATAATTCGCGCCAGCCTTGGCCATCATCGGGAACGTATTTCCCGCCGCCCGATGCCATGATGACACACACACCGAGACACCATTGATCAATGCCTCCTCGCCAAGGTATTTTCCCCACGGCCAGGCCGCGATAGTGACGTCCACCGGGCACGGTCCCGGATCCACCCCGAGACTTTCATAGCCGCGATACACGATCGGCCGCAGATAACACGCTTCCAGATTATTGACCGTCACCAGATCCAGCGCCGCCTGCGAAACCGTTTGTTTATCAAAGGGAATCACCATCCGGTAAATCTTGGCCGAATTGAACAGCCGATCAATATGCTCCTGATGCCGAAACGAGGCTGGTCCTTTAGATGTTTTATATACGCGCTGCCCTTCGAACACCGAGGAACCATAATGTACCACATGCGACAGGACGTGAATCTTCGCATCGTCCCATCCCACCATTTTTCCATTCATCCAGATTTTGTCGACTTTATTGAAAGGCATAGTTCACTCCTTTATAGATCACCAGCATTATCCAAATATGGACCTGTAGTATAATGAATGGAGGCCGTTGCGGGCAATACCTTTGACCCGAAAAACCGGAGATTCGGAGGCAGCCGGTACCCGACCGCCTCCGCTAAAAACTACTGCGCGCAGCCGATCAATGGCGCCGGACCGGACTTGAAGATGTAATTGATCAGGTACACGGCATCGCCGACGTTAATGGCACAATCGGCATTGACATCTGCCGCGGCGGGAATCAAGGGGGCCGGACCGCTTTTGAATACAAAGTTGATAATGAATATGCCGTCGCCGACATTAGCCGCATAGTCACCGTTGGCATCACCCGGAATCTGACCATAAAAGTTGAAGGTCGGGCTTTCCGTGCGTCCGCCAAAAAGATCTGCCGCCGCCACCTTCCAGAAGACCTGATTACCCGAGGGTATCGCTGCTGGCGTGTAAGTCGTATCTTTCAAGCCGATCATTGAATCAGCCGAGGCAAAAGTCGCCTCGGAGGCAAGATAGAAGGAATAGAACACTGTGTCGAATAAATCCCCGGCTACCGATCTGGACCAGACGAACTCGGGAATGCCCGACAATATCTGAACCCCGCTATCGGGGCTGTGCAGCGTAACCGGCGTCGGTGTCTCGTTAACCGAATTCACCCAGAATGATGCCGATGAGCTCCACGGACCCGACTCAAATCCATCATCAGCCCGCGATCGCCAGACATACTGGCTGTCATCATCAAGAGCAATTGGAACCATCCAGTAATGAATCCCCGGCCCTGAAGTCGCATGTAATTGTTCAGCCACCAATTGCGTGAGTCCGATATCGGCATACACCTGATAATCAAATCGCAGGTAATCACCCTCGTCGTCGACAGCATTCTCATGGCTGAGCACCGGCTGGCTTTGCCCAACGCCGGCCAGTGAATTCGGACTCAACCCGGTCGGTATCTCGGGAGCTGTATTCATCCGAAACTGCATAATCCACCATGATGACCAATCGATGCCATTATTCACCCTTACCCGAAGATAATAAGAATTGCCATCCACCAGCGGCTCCCCGATATACATCGCGCTTGTATCGCTCGATACCACCATTCCGCTTTGCCACAATTCGGCGATGGTCCAGTCATAATCGACGCCGACTTCGATCTCAAATTGCACTTGCGGCTGGTCTGCGGGGTCACTATATGACCAGGATATTTCTGGTGTATGAGTCACCACATGCATGGCATCGCCGGGGCCGATTTCCAGCGCCGTTATGGCTGGATTATCGATCGCGGGTATCGTTTCACCCCAGAATGACAGGATGCTGTCCAACACTATTTCACGATGCGTAAATCTCGGATCGTCATTAATAATCGACTCAAAACCAAACGCATAAAAGAACACCTTCGACTGATCGGACCAGGCGACTGCCGCATAATCGATGCCCTGCCCGATATCATAAAACTGCCACTCCCCGACCGATGAATCGGTTGGCAGAATATGATCATAGACTGTCTGATTACCGGCCCCTCCCGGTGAGTTAAAGGCAATCTGCCCCAGACCATTCGATACGAGCCCGCCGGGAGTCTCATCCAGTATCGGAATCAGGGCAAAAAACTGATCGATATACTCGGCTCGCAAATAGCCGGTCAGGAAGTCGGGATCATCAACGGCCAGTTGACCCGCTATCCCCTGCCCGCTCAGGAAAAGATTGCCGCCATTGTCAATAAAGGCGGCCAGTGCCACCCGGTCGGCGGCCGACAGGGCTTCCGTCTGCGCCGTACCGGTAAACCAAATCAGGTTTTGATATTCCTGCAAAAGTGATGGCAGGGGTGTCCCCTGGTCATTCGTCGACCAGTAACCAAACGCCTGCCGGCGATCGCGAAACGGCTGCAGATAAAAGTCTTCGATTTCGGTATCAATATCATCATTGACAATTATAATCGTCGGCCGCCCGACATTCTGCACCAGCGTCATTTCGATAATATCAGTACCGCCATTGGCGCTGATCGTAACGAAAAACGAATCAATGCGGGGCTGATAATCAATGGGAATATGAAAAACAAAGGGATCACTGTGGTTGCCGGCTTCGCCCCCGGTGGGAATCGACGATATCGTGGAGTAACCATCGACAATAATCAAAGCCGGGTCGTCTATATTCAAAGAGATTTCAGCATTGACAGCCGCTTCCCAGATATTGGAAAAAGCCAGCGAAAACTCGATTGTCTCGCCGGCATCAAGGAAACCGTCGCTGTTGCCGAAGGTGGCATCACTAAATACAGTATCAGTAATCGTCAAGAGCGGTCGCGACCAGACAATATCGAGATTGGCCGTAATCACGGAATCCGATGGTGAGATATTCCATACCGCCACTTGCGTGGTCAATCCATTATAATCGCGTGAATTGGGTTCGGTGAGATCAGTAAACTCGGGTGACAGTCCCTGCCTCGGCCAGGGATCGCCGATATCGCCCTGGTTGTTGTCATTCTGCAAATCATACTCGCCATCAGCCGGCTCCAGAAAAACCTGCGGATGCCAGTCATCGTCGTTGCCATAGACCTCATCATCAATATGCCAAATAAGCAATCCCTCACCTGGCAGATAATTGTCGAATCCGATTTTCTGGCGATTTTCAACCAGAAAATACTCTGACCCGCCCATTCCCTCGCGCCACAGCCGATATGCGACGGGTTCGGTCGATGCCGCCGGCAGCACGGCCCCGATCAGATTTTCGGTTACCTGAACAGGCTCAATCCAGCCCAGATATTGCTTGCACCAGGCTGATAAGCTGGCCGGGCGGGTGGAATTGCCATTATAATTGCCGACGCCCATCAATCCCCAGTCGCCGATACCCCAACTCGAATAATCATAGTCGTAGAGATCCGGCAATCCGAGGATATGGCCGAATTCGTGGCAGAAAATCCCAATCTGCACCAGGCCCTCGTTCAGCCAGGATTCCTCAGGCTGAATAGTATAGGGGTGAATTTCCACACCATCGGTCCACGCATTGGTATATCCCTGATGCGAATGGATATGGCAGCTGCTTCCCGATTCCTCATATGCATAACCGGCATGAACAATAATAACCGCTTCGACTTCACCATCGCCGTCATTATCATACTCTGAGAAATCGACATGCGGGTCGGCCAGCGCAATGGCATGTTCCACCAGGGTCATCGCATTATGCGGGTCGCTCCCCCAGCCGTTGGAACCATCGCAATAATTTGTATAATATGTCATATTCTCCGGTAGCGTGTACCAGCCGACCACATCGCCCTCGAGATGGAATTCCCCATACGAATTTTCGATATAATATTCACGCATGGATTTAGACGGCATTATCTGTTCGGAAAACAACAGCCGTTCGAAGTACAATCTGCTTCCCGCATCGTAGCCATCGGTATACGGCCGGTCGGGATAATCGACCAGGATGGTTAGAACTCGAAACGGATTTTCGGCCGATGCAATAATCTTGTCTGGTGATTTCTCCGCTCGAAATGAGGGATTATTTATCCCCCGGGCCCGCGCTTTTGCAGCGTTTTTAAGGAATTCATCAAAGCGACCCTCCTCCTTCAACCGCTGGAGGACCTCTTGAGATAGGGCATCTGCCGTCGCCGTGGCAATGCCCAGGAAAATCAAAAAGACGCAATACATGGAAATCAAAATGAGGCGCGCCATAATACACCCCCATGTTGTGCGGTTCTTCAGCGCTGGAATAGATACGTGTGACGGGACTCTATGAAAACAATATAACTAAATCAGGATTTTATGCATTCATTTTTTACACAGGCACCATCTGATGATTCTTAACCACCTGGCGAATCAACGCAAAGGTATTAATTGGAGCCATCTCCAGAAGTCGATCGAACTCGGCGGCCGCATTTTCATCGGCGCCGTCGGATATGGTCCGTATCACTAAAAACGGTATCGTATTCATTCGGCACACCTGGGCTACCGCGGCACCCTCCATCTCGGTGGCAATCGCACCGAACTCGCGCTGCAGCCAGGCAATTGTCTTTATGTCGGAAATAAACTTGTCACCGGAAACAACCGTGCCGACAATCATTTGTGGTCGATTTGATTTTCCCCCGAATATTTCATCATATGCCGATGTAAATGCCCGAATCATAACGGCGTCAGCTTCCATGATTCTGCCGACCGACGGTACATCCCCGATGCGCCGTCCGAAGGCCGACAAATCGACATCATATTGTATCAAATTATTGGCGACAACAATATCGCCCTGCTGCAAATATGGCACCAGGGCACCGGCCAGGCCGGTAAAAACGATTCCGTTGACATTAAACCGATCGATTAAAATCTGGGTGGATACGGCGGCATTGACTTTCCCCACCCCGCACTTGACTATTACAATCGGCATCTCTTCGATACGGCCGCAATGAAACACCATCCCGGCGTATTCCGAGATTTGCTCGATGTCAGCATACGAGACATAGAGGTTGACCTCTTCATCCATGGCGCCCATCAGGCCGATCACGATTTCCACTCCCGGATAATTTTATCGGCGAAATAGCGAGCTTCGGAAAACGAATGGTCTTTGTAATTTCCACACGACACTTCCTCGATACCCGGCACTTCATCGGCGGTGATATGCAGAATGCACTCCAGCGCCTGAAGTACGGCGGAACGGACTTTGACTGTGTCCGGCTGACCGAATACAATCAGGTAGAATCCGGTACGGCACCCCATTGGCGACAAATCGATAACATCATCGAAATACGCCCTGATATAGGTCGCCAGACAATGCTCCAGCGTATGCATCCCCGCCGTTGTGATGGCATCGGTGTTCGGCTTGACAAATCTGAGATCAAACTTGGAGACAATATCGCCCTGTGGTCCGGTCTTCACTGAGGCCAGACGGCAATTGGGAGCCTCCATGATGGTATGATCGACGGCAAACGACTCTACAGTATTCATACTGTTTATATCGGTTCGCCGGGAATCTATTTAATATCGCGATGTTATTTTGTCACGACCGCCACGAGATCATTACCCGCGGGGTCATAGGGTTCGGTAAGGGTCAAATCGGAGTAAAACTCGATCGAGTCAAAGCGGGCCATCTTTGAGGCAATTGTCAACACTTCGGTATTTAGGGGCAGTATCTTATTGGATGTCAGGGTATGCTCGACATTACCCATATCATGCCGGATGGTCAGTATATTCAATCTCGATTCTTTTTCCCCGAAATCGAAAAAACGGACAAAGGTATAATTTTCGGCAGAACGGACCTTGATTATCCGCTGATCCTGCTGCTTGAAGTGAGTATAATTGAGCGCCTGCAACACGACTTTCCCCTGCGGGCGCAAAACGCGCTGGAAGGCCTTGAAAGCCAGACCCAGCCGTTCGCCGGTCTGCACTCCGACGATCGAGTTACCGAGGCATAAGACGGTGTCGAAACGCTCTGTCCAGGAATGCGGCAGGGACTCGAAATACTCCTGCAGGAAATCGACATCGACGCCCTCTTTGAGGGCATTGGCGCGGGCCACATCCAGCATCTCTTCCGAGGCATCCACGCCCCGAACATCAAGGCCAAGTTTGGCCAGAATGACTGAATGCACCCCGGTGCCGCAGCCGGCATCCAGAATCTCGGTCGCATTTACCCGTTTGACGAGATTTTTGATCTTTCCAAAATCGCCGATCAGACGATTGGAATACCCGGTCATCAGGTCATAATAATGGGCTATGGAAGAAAAATCGCTCATGTCATCTATACGCACAAACCGGTAACCTTACAGTAGTTATCGGTAGATAACAACAGATGGTCAAGGACGGTTCATGCTGTAATTTTGCACTATCTGCCCGGGTGACCGTATTCACTGCCGTGCATGCGCGTAATATGATAACGATACTCTTCCACCGAAATGGAATTCTGCCACGGCCCCAGACTGCTGAATATCGCCAGCGATCCCCAGAAAAAGATAACAATCGCCAGCACCCATGCCCTGGGCGAGATCGAGCGTTTCGAACCACGCAGTCCCAGCGTCAGTGCCCCGCGCGCCGGGCAGACATCGATACAATCCAGACAGCCGCTGCATTCATCGGAAAGCACCTGTTTCGAAGTATCCACTTTGATATGTGAGGGACATACCTGGGTACACTTGCCACAAGATATGCAGGCATGTTCATTTCGCGTAATTTTGGCCGGACCGATCAACGAGGCCATACCCAAAAGGGCCCCATACGGGCACAGGTATCGGCACCAGAAACCGCGCAGAATAAGTGAGAAAAGGAATATACCAGTAATGACAATCAGCGACGTCAACCCGATCTCGAGAAAGAAGTACATCATCTTGATGTCGGCGACTTTGTTATATGGCGACGCTATAAACGAACGTACCTCCGCTGGTGACATGAAGAAGAAGACAGCATAGACGAACAACCCCAGTAAAATATACTTCAGGCTCCTGAGCGGCCAGTCCAGCCAGCGCGGCAGCCTGAGCTTGAGATGATGCATTGACTGCATCGTGTTACCCACCAGTTCGGAGACGAATCCCACCGGACAAACCCAGCTGCAAAACGCCTTTTTGAAAATAAACGCTGTCCCAACGATAACCAGCAGGATCACCACCGACGCCGGATGAATCGAATTAAGCACCCCGGTCAGCACCCAGTCGCGCAGAGATAACAAGGCCGAAATCGGCAGGTACCCCTCGACTCCCGGTGGACGGCTCATCACCAATCCCGCACTCTCTCCGCTTTTGATAAAACTGACAAAAAGATAAAACTCGATCCCGATCCAGATATTCAGCCCCAACGCAAACAACTGGGTGAAAAAGCGGATTTTGCGTAATGGCCAGCGGGCGGGCTTTTTTTTTGCGGCTTGCGCCTGCTTTATATATTGCGTCGCTGTTTCCATGATAAACCTCACTGTTGTATCAGCAGCAATATCGGGAAACGCGACATTTATAGACTTGATTTAAGTCAATTTATTGAAAGAATATGGAGCTTTATAATCCTTGTTCAATACGCGGCAATAACCCGCAAATATACTCAATCAATTCTTCGCGGGGAATAGTCACCTGAATATCTTCAGCCTTGAGCCATTCCTCACGATCGGTTACTTCGCCGGCCTGCTCCCGGCCGGCCACCAGGTTTTTAACAGTTACCTGATTAGTGGTAAACTCATCGGACCCCAGAATTACCGCTATCGGAATTCCCACCCGGTCGCCATACTTGAGCTGCTTGGTCATATTTTTGGTTTCGCCCATGAAAATCTCAGCGCTGATTCCTGCCGCGCGCAATTCATGTAAAACCTTGAGATACTCCGGTATCTTATCGCGGTCCATCGCGGTCACCAGCACCTGCGAGATCGTCAGCGGAGCATCGATGAGTTTATTGGCAATCAACCCGGCCAGCAGACGGTCCACACCGGCCGACGCTCCCACCGCCGGTATCTTGCGCCCGAGAAAACGCTCCACGAGACCATCATACCGCCCGCCCGAAAACACCGACCCGAAATCGGGAAAATCTTCCAGAATAGTTTCGAATACAGGACCGGTATAATACCCCAACCCGCGGACAATCGTAATATCAATCTCGGTCCTGTCCGACGGCACCTTCATATACCCCAAATATTCATATATCTGCTTGAGTTCGCCCAACCCCTGTACATACTGCCCGATCCCGGATTCGGAAATATTCTTATCAGCAAAGACCTTTCGGAAAAACACGATCACCGGATTGGAATCGTTTTCATCCGACAGGAGGCTCAACATGAACCTGACGGCCTGATCGAAGATTTCCGGTATCGATGGATCCTGAAGCGTCAGAAAAATCTCGAGTATATCAAGCTGATCATCACTTAACTCTACCGCCGCCTTACCATTGAGTTCCTTGGTCGCCGATTCGATAATTTCAGGAAATTCTTCGCGCAGCGCATCCATCAGCGCGCCATCGGCCACCCCGGTTGCGATCTTCTTCAGCCTTTCCAGCAGTGCGTTTTCCAGCATCACATCAGCCGAATCCGTCGGGATCACTCCAGTCGTACGCAACTGCAACTCAAGAAATCTCACAATCGTTTCGATCTGCTCTTCCGGCAAAAGCAGCCCTTCAATCTTATCGCCGGACACATCTGTCCGCCCCGGACCCAGCTCGAGATTAACCGCCTTCATCCCCTGTTTTTCGAGCTTGTCCATAACCCGAAACACATCTGGCGCGCGCTCCGGCTCGACCCCGGCCAATGCCGCCAGACCGTTGAGCAGCTTGCGATTGGAATAACGGACCTTATAACGGTCGATGTTCAGACGTCGGAATGATTCGCAGATGGCCGCCATAATCTCGGCATCCGCCAGAAGCGATGATGTCCCCACCGTGTCGATATCAAACTGGGTGAATTCACGAAAACGGCCCGGGCCGGGTTTATCAACCCGCCAGACTGTCCCGAATTGATAACGTCGAAACGGCAATGGCAATTCCGGATTGCCGGCCACAAAGCGCGCCAATGGCGCCGTAAGTTCAAAACGCAGCGCCATGTCGACCTCTTCGGGGCCGGTGAAATTGAAAATCGTGGCCAGATTATCTTCACCATAGTCTGCCCCCTTGAGCGTCTCAATACGCTCCAGGGCCGGGGTCTGCAATGGTGAAAATCCAAAAGATTCAAATACGTCGCGGAATACGGTTACCAGCTTCTGGCGGGCGATCTCTTCGGCTGCGGGATAATCCTTAAACCCTTTGAGGACTTCGGGTTTGATCTTTTTCGGCTTGTTTTTTTTCTTCGCCATCTAGCTCACACATACCATCGCCGCAGACCTCAGATAAAAAATACCGAGGGGCGGGATCGAACCGCCGACCTCCTGATCCACAGTCAGGCGCTCTAACCAAGCTGAGCTACCTCGGCATCAACCTGCATATATTATGTAGTATCGTATTCAAGTCAAGTGAATTAACCCGCACCAACCGGTGATAGTTCCAGCTAATCCGAAACGACAGCGCTATCACTGATTGTTATCGAGCCATCGCGAAAACTCGTGATGGTCGTATCCAGGCGTCCGACGCGAACTGTCTTCCAGGTCAGACAACTATCCCCCACACGCTCAACACACTCACGCTCAATAGTCGTCACAATCCCGATCGTGTTTCCATGCGGATCAGCTACACTGGAATTGCCGGGATCAATTCGCAGCGAAAAAGTCGTATCCTCAACCACAAAATCAGCCTCGACATTAAACACCAGATAGGCCAGCACTCCCCGGTCATTCAGACCTACTGGTGGGGTGATTTTTCCTCCCGGCCAGTCAACCATGCCGGAGAGCTTCAAATCATACAACCCACCCTCAAAAGAATTCGCCCCGATCCATTCCCAGCCGGACATAAGTGCCCCGATTGTATCGACAGCATCGGCTAAACCGCTGTCGGGCGATAAATCCGGCCGAAAGGAAACGACTGTATTATGCTCAAGAAGTGCATATAACTCAATCCCCGCGATCGAGTCGCGCTGATTGGTCACGTACACCGGCACCCGGGCGATTGTATCCGTCGGTGAGACAACAACATCGCCGAGCTTGACGACAACTCTTGGCGAATCCGAAGGCTGCCCGACAACACTTGACGCCGTTGTCAGCAAAATTATAGCTATGACGTAAAAACGATTCACGGCTCACTTCTATATCCGTTTGGATGCTCTTACCAGCGCCGGATGGCTGCGATCACGGATACCTATCGCCTCGGCATTTCGGATATCATGGGCGAGGGTAATCGAGGGCCTCGAATCTTCCAGCCCAAAACCGCCGCCATCGAGAATATCCTGATACACAACCGTATGCAAATCCGTAAACCCGCCGGAAAACTCAACCTCTTCGCCATCGATAGTGATCGAGCGGTATGTCGGTTTGCCTTGACTGACCGCTACTTCCGGTAAATCCTCTCGATCAATCGACAAAAACCACGTGACGCGGGCCCGTTCGAGTTCAATGTAACCGCCGGTTTTGGTGGCATCGGCGAAATGGACTTCGTTTTCCTGCACCGGGCCAAAGAACCAAATCAGCATATCAAAAAAATGGATTCCGATATTGGTTGCCAAACCACCGGATCGTTCAATCTGCCCTTTCCACGATACCAGGTACCAACGTCCGCGTGAAGTAATATAGGTTAGACAAACCTCATGCTTGCGATCCCTGGGCGCTTTCAGGAGCTTTTCGCGCAGTTCAATCAACGACGGATGCACCCGCAACTGGAGGACAGTGTAGACCTTCTTCCCGCTTTCTTTCTCCAGTTCACCCAGAGCATCGAGATTCCACGGGTTAAGCACCAATGGCTTCTCGCAGACGGCATCGGCCCCAATTCTCAGCGCAAAACGGGCATGGGCGTCATGCAAATAATTCGGAGAACAGATACTGACATAATGAGCGCCCTCTTCCTCGCTTTTTCGACGAAGTTTTTCCAAATGACGGTCAAAGCGTTCAAATTCCACAAAAAACCGCACGTCCTTGAAATATCCGTCAATCACCCCCACTGAATCACTGGGATCGACCGCCGCAATAAGATTGTTACCGGTATCACGAATCGCCTTCAGATGTCTCGGGGCGACATAACCACCCACGCCCATGATCGCAAAATTCTTTGACATTACTTTTCTCCGTCGTATACTCAACTCGCTGCCAGATGCACTCAATTGGGCCATTATAATACATTTTCGGGCTTTGTCCCGCCTTTTTTACAGGTGAGTCTATGAACCGTTCAAATAACCTCTTCAACGATATCGCCGGGTACTGTATCGACCTCGATGGCGTCCTCTACATCGGCCGGGAACTGATCCCCGGCGCGAAAGAAACTGTCGCATGGCTTCGTGACCGCAATTTCCCCATCCGCTTCGTGACCAATACAACCACCAAATCGCTGGCTACCCTGCAGTCGGTTATGGATGATCTCGGGATCGATGTCAGAAAAGACGAAATCATCTCGGCTCCGCAGGCCGCGGTTATTCATCTCCGGGAGATGGGCGGCCCTTCCTGCTTTCTCTGCATGAACGATGACGTCAAACACGACTTCGCCGGCTTCACCGAGGATGATCAACACCCCGATGTTGTTGTTGTCGGCGACATCAATGATCGCTGGCACTATGATCTGCTGAACCGTATGTTCCGCATGCTGATCGATGGCGCCGAGTTGATCGCCCTGCACAAAGGACGGTTCTGGCACGAACCTGATGGCCTCTACATGGACATCGGGGCCTTTGTCAGCGCGCTGGAATACAGTTCCGGCAAAAACGCCACTATCATCGGCAAACCCAATCGCGCCATTTTCGACAGCGCTGTTTCCGATCTTGGCCTTCCGGCCAATAAAGTCGCTATGATCGGCGATGATATCGACTCCGATGTCGGCGGCGCCCAAAAGGCCGGCCTCAAAGGTATTCTGGCCAAAACCGGAAAACACCGCGATGAACTGGCTGCTGCCTCCAGCGTCACTCCCGATGCTGTTATCGACTCGATAGCCGGTTTGCCGACTTTAATAGCAAACCGACGGTGAATATTTCCCGGCCCCAATTAGTAAACCAATGATCAAAAGGGCCGTAATGAATGTAAGACCATTTTTAAAGCATGGGAGGTCAATCGATGGAATGGATACAAATTCTCGGATCGAGTGTGGGCCTGGCGCTGCTGTCCGGGATCAATTTGTACGCCACCACCCTGACCCTCGGCCTGGCCCTGCGCTTCAACCTGCTGACTCTTCCGGAACGTCTGGCGGGACTGGAAGTGCTGGGCAACGAATGGATCATTGGGATTTCGGCGATTATGTTTATCGTCGAGTTTTTCGCCGACAAGATTCCCTGGGTCGATACCGCCTGGGACAGCATCCAGACCTTCATCCGGCCCCTGGGTGCGGGGCTGATCGGTATCGCCGCCATGGGCGATCTTGAACCGGCTTTGCAAATCGTTCTCTTTCTGGTCTTCGGCGGGGTCGGTCTGACCTCCCATGCCACCAAAGCCGGCACCCGGGTACTGGTCAACCACAGCCCGGAACCGTTTTCGAACATCATTCTCAGTACCCTCGAAGATATCCTCGTCATTGTCGCCACCTGGGTATTTATCCAAAATCCATTGATCGGTGTGATTGCCGTTGCGATATTTTTAATACTGTTTGTGCTGATCGCGCCGAAGCTGTTTCGACTGCTGGCGGTGTTGTTGTCCGGGGTTATGGGTTTAATTCGAGGGATTTTCGGGTGGAAATTATCGACCGACGCTCTCCCTCCCCATCTGGCAAACTATATCGACAGGAAATCCGGGACCACACCGCCATTAAAAATTATCCGCTGCCGCATCGGCCGCGGCATCCCGATTCCGCGCCATGCCGCAGGATATTTGCTGGCGTTCAATGATAGTATTGTCGTGGTCTGCAAAACACTCTTCCGGACACGCCATTGGCAGGTGCCATTGGCCGATATCACTGATATCAGCATGGGCGGGCGCGTCCTCTATGGCGTCCTCGAAATCACGGCCGCCAAACGGCGCTATCAGTTATTGGTCAACCGCGACCGCTGGGAAGCCGCCGGCCAGATGGTGGAGATCATTATGGCTAAGATGACTCGTGCTGACACGAGGGTGTGATAGTAATAACATGTATGGAGAGTATATGGCATTATTTATCAAATAAACCGACTGGCCCGGCAATGCGCAGCATTGTCGGGTTCCAACTTCACTGACGATTACCCTCTGTCACTCAATCGGGGCAACAGCTTAAAATTTTCACTGATTTCAACTGCCGGAGGCCGGACTCGAACCGGCACGCGCCTTACGACGCAAGGGATTTTAAGTCCCTGGTGTCTACCTATTCCACCACTCCGGCGGCTTTCTGAAGTGGCGATAAGGTAGTATATTCACGACACCCGCGCAAGAATTTTGACTATCGCGCCCAAGCCCCTGATCTCCTCCCGAAGAAACAAACACAAAGTTTGTGGTTGGCGTACGTCCCGTGCGCCAACAAAGCTCCTCTACGAAATTCCTTCCCCTAACCCGACTATCTTCTCTTTTAATTGATACATCACCCACCAGAAGTCGGCGCGAATCGTATACAGACACGGAATCAGCACCAGGATCAAGAACGTCGCGAAAATCAGATCATAGTCCAGCGACAGCGCCAATGGCGCAATAAATAGAGACAAACCTCCGAGACCATCTCCCCCCTGGCTCACCCGTTGATAATCGACTTCGCATGCCTGTTGTGTTTATCCGACGCCTGCCACATGTGTACCATTTTTTCGCACGCCCCGCCAAAAAACGATGTGCGGACCATTGACAACTTTGTGGTCGCAATCGCTACCTATTGTCCTATAAGAACTTCCACGCAACAGCGGGGTTTTGGCATACCTCTTGCTTTACCACAGCTAAAGACAAATCTGTTGGTATACGTGGAAATCTCGGATTCGATTCGCATGATACCATAGATCAGAGAAAGAGGTTTGGGATGAAATTCAACATAAAATGGTTCTGTGCGGTGATGCTCCTGATCTTTCTGACAGCACCATTGTCAGCACAGTCCAAACTGTATCTTGGCCCGCATCTTGGTATTCACAAGGCTGACGATGCCGAAAACTCGGATGTGCTGGTCGGCGCCACCGGTCGGTTGAAAATTTCTAAAAAGATCGGCATAGAAGGCGCGATCAGCTATAAAAGCGAAGAGTATTTCGGTGATGACGTTTCTGTCCGGATCTGGCCGATCACTGTCACCGGTCTGATTTACCCGGTGCCGGCCATCTATGGCGGACTGGGCGTGGGCTGGTATAATACGACCATCGACTACGATGACGCGCTCGGGATCGAAGATGAAACCACCCAGGAATTCGGCTGGCATCTCGAGGCCGGAGTTGAACTTCCGGCATCATCGAATTTTATAATCTTTGGTGACATAAAATATGTCTTCCTTGATTATGATCTCGCCGATCTGCCTGAAGTCGCCGATGACGATGTCAATGCCGATTTCTATGCCATAACTTTCGGTGTACTCTTCCGGCTATAAGACATTGAAGATATACTCATCGTGGCTGTTGTTTTGCATAAATGAAATCCAACGAGTATGAAAGGAGAATATCCATGCCCCGGATAGTTACTCGAACCATGCCCTTGCTCTTTCTGGCTCTCGTGGCCTCCGTCATGACCGGCTGTGCGCAAGCCCCGGAATCAGCTCATGTGCCGATTGGGACGGCTGTGGTCGTGGCATTGCAGACGCCGCTCAGTACCGAACAAGCCAATTCGGGCACGGCCATTGTCGCCACTACTCAGGAAGATATTATGATTGATAATGAGACGATTGTGCCGGTTGATGCTCGTGTGCACGGTATAGTCACCGGCATTACCGCGCCCGAAAACGAGTCAGACACGGCCAAAATGACTGTACAATTCACCGATATCGAGGGTGAAGACGGAGCCACGTATGAATTTGAAACTGCCCCCATCACCCTGATCGCCAAAGTTGAGGCCGTCGGTCCCGCGCCGGGCGATGCCGAGGGCGGTGTAATCAATGATATCGCCAAAAACGGCTCCGGTCAAGGCAGTCAGGCGCTGATAGATGCCAGGGACGGCGGAACCTGGGCGGTAACCACGACGAACAATCATATTATGCTTGAATCCGGTCAGCAATTCAGAATCGAAACAATCGCCCCAACCAGACTGCCCATCATGGATGATAATTCGCCGGCCAATGCCGATGCTGGAGGATATTAATGAGAAATTTACTTATGGCAGCATGTGTTTTGCTTGTAACTGTTTGTACAAACGGATTTGCACAGGAAACGAATACCGGTTTTCGGGGATGGGGACCGCGTGTCGGGTTGACTGTCAATCCCGACCAGGTACATTTTGGCGCTCATGTCGATTTTGGGAATTTCGCAAAACGGCTCCGTTTTCAGCCGAATGTCGAAGTCGGTATCGGCGATAATTTGACTATCATTGCCGCTAATCTCGAACTCAATTACCGCTTCGCCGAACGATGGGATGTCTGGACGCCCTATGCCGGCGGCGGTCTCGGTGTCTTTTTTATCGATGTCGACAATGAACGGATCGGAGGTGGTTCCAACACCGAAATCGGTCTGAGTGTTCTGGGCGGTATCGAAAAGGGAATCTCCGGCGGCGATCGTTTTTTTATAGAAGGTAAACTGGGGTTGATCGACGCCCCCGATTTCAAAGTCACTGTCGGCTGGACGTTTGGACCATAATCGATGATCCGCCAATGCGTATGGCGAACAGGGACGTTCCCTCACCCGTTGGCGGATCGCTTAATCTCCGGCGATTGAAATATTTCGCCGGGGTAAGTGATTAAATTACCTGTCTTGAATTTACTTGTATTTTTGATAGTCGGACTGGTTGCCGGGTTGGTGGCGACCCGGCCGGTGCGTGGCCGATATAATAATACGGGATGGGGCTGTTTCCCCATCCCGCATCTTATTTACGAGATCGCGATTACCTGAAAACGGCGTTTAGAAATTCCAGGTGAAGCCGACCATCGGAAAGCCCGGAAAGATCGCGTCCTCATCGAGAACATTAATCAGGGCCAGATCGGCCGAGAGCGACTCCCCGAAAAAGCGGATGCCATAGGAAATCAATGGCGTATCGGTTTGCGGGAACAGCCAGTTTTCCGAGACCAGCGAGAAGCGCCTCGCAATCCTGACTTCTCCGCCCAAAAGCACTGCCGGATTGTCGGCAAGTTCTTCTTCAGTCCATCCGAAACCGAGCCCGAAGGTCAAACTGGCATCTCCGGTGCCATAGGTACCGACACCATAGAGGATACCCACCACTTCCGGCGATTCGAAGAAATCATCGTCGTCCTCGTCATCGTCATCATCGAAATCGGGTACCCGGAAAATCGTCGCGGCGGCAGCAACATCGAGTTTATCAGCAGCCTTGAATCCGATCTTAGGTGTTATGTAATATATCTGGTCCTCGAAATCGACTCCCGGGAAAATCGTCATGCCGGCGCCGATATCGATATTGTCGGTAATGCCGAATGCCACGCCGGGGAAAAACAGCAGCAGGTCCGTAAAATACCCCTCGCCTGCCCCCAGGGTTCGTCCGGTAGGACCGTAGAAGAGACGGGTCGTATTGGGATTTTTAAACCAGTATTTGCCATCCTTGACCTGGTCCTTATCGATCATTTCAATGCTGACAATGTTTTCGATGGCGATCGACAACGTTGCCATTTCGGTTTGGAATCGTATTGAGTCGGCATCGCTTTCGGTAATTCGTCCGAATAACTGGGAGCCATCGGATAAATTCATTATCTGAATCTTGCCCTCAGGTGGTGGTTGCAGATCACCGGGATTGAGTTGTGCGCAAAAAATCGTGGTTGAAAACAACAGGATAGCGCCGGCGACAAGGAGAAGCAGGCGTTTTCCGGCCGATGATGCCAGATGAGTGATGTACATGTTACTTCCCTCCAATGCCCAACACTAAGTTCATGCGATGTACAATCAGCCTATTGCTGAAACAGCAGATGAATATCTTCTACGCTTGTCCTCCCCAAAAAAATGTCCGGTGTCACAAAGGAAATCGCCTTCGGAACACGCCTTACATCATGCCGCCGGTCATGGTTGCCGCGCCGATGATCATACCAGCCACGACACTGTAGACAATCGCCAAAACAATTACCAGTAAATAATATCCCAGCATTTTATCCTGGGGTACCTCTTTGACTATCCGCAAACCTACCCAGAGCAGATACAATGAATACAAGCCGACGATACCCAGAACCGAAAGCATGGGGATTATGCCGAAGATACCGGCCAGCCAGGCCGGTGTATAGGCGAACGCGGCGACCTTGATTGAACCTGCCTTGTCCTTTTGTACGCCGAAAGTCGGCGCCAGATAATCGATAATCAGTCCAATCACGTACACACTGAGAAGTGAGAAGCCATAGGTCAGGATGGCATAGACGATTCCGGTCCCGAAAGCCATGCGGGTATGTGTGCCGAACATCGATGTCCCGACCAGCACATTGCCGATAAAGCCGGCTATTGCGGGAATAGCCGCCAGGATCATGACATACCCTTTGAACATTTCCGCGATAGTCATCGGTTCGAGCCGTATTGCTTCCCATTCAGCCGACGGCTTCATAATGATATTTTTGGCGCGATTTACAATATCCATTTATTCCTGCCTTTTCCGGGTGTTACTGAATTCTTGTCCACTTGATGCGACAATCACTGCTGATATCCGCAGAGATGACAACCGATTGGTGCAGCACAATGGTACAAAATACGCTGTAGAGTTGCAAGTATTAAACCAATGACAACGGCGCGGGTATTTTAGCTATCCTTCCCGGAGAATACCTGCCCGCGCGGTTCTTATCGATTGGCTGTTATTGAATTGTCTTGAAATTATGTTTCAGTTTCGAATAGGGCATCAAAAGGAGACCGGGGATTTCGCCCCGGTCCCTTGTGAGGTAAGTCACTGTAAGGAGGTTTGCTTAGCCCTACCCGAACCATTGATGCAGACGCAGCAGCCAATCGGGCAGGTCGCCATTCCAGATCAACTGGCACAGCAGATCATGAAGCCAGGTAAAGAACATAGCTGTCCCCTTGTTTAATGTGAACACGTAGAGGTAACGTATAAGCCCCGATGCGAAGAATAGAATAGACTAATCTATCTCTGATGCCCTGTCAATATAAGTTGTCAGCGTTTTTTTGCGAGGGATAGTGTTTGTATTATTTCATGAGAATTGCCCGATATGGCAGGCATTATCCCATACAGCCGCGGGCGAGAAACACCGGCACAATCAGCCACGCCAGTCCTTTGAGGAAAAAGAAGATAAACCCGCCAAGGCCGATGCGTTTGAGCCATCTCATCATAATACTGACTGATACGCACGTCGCTGCGGAGTCGATGGCATTCGAAAAAAAGAAATCACAGCCGTCAATCAAACCCGAATATCGAGCCATTTTCCCCGTCGGAAATAGAGATAAAAACCGATGGCAGTGAGCACCGCCGCAACGGTGATCGCCCACCAGGCAGCGATCGGTCCCATCTTAAACACGCCGACCATCAGATACACCGCCGGTACCTCGAGCACCCAGGCGTGAATCATGTTGGTCCACATCGCCGGCCTGTTATCCCCGGCACCGCCGAAGACATTACCAATGATGATATAGACGCCCAAAAACGGAAATCCCAGGGCGAGGATGCGAAGTAAATCAATACCGGCAGCGATGATGTCGGGATCATCAAAAAACGCAGCCAGAATCTGATGAGCAAAAATAATGGCGATCAGCGAAACAGTCATCATGATGCCAACTGAC
>CAZGLR010000065.1:0-1121 GCA_964526635.1 uncultured Ignavibacteriales bacterium
TTCGTCCCCGAGAAAGATATTAAGGAAATCCGTTCGGTGACAGCTACGGCGTATCAGGCAGTCAATGTTTCCAATACCTTCCACGGCCGCGATATCATGGCCCCCGCCGCGGCGCATGTATGCGCCGGACTGCCGGTTTCCCGGCTGGGACGACCGGTGAAAAAGATCATCCGCGAGGCATCGTTTGGGAATTTCAGCCGTAATAAAAATGGTCTGGTCGGGACGATCCAGTGGATTGACCGTTTCGGCAACCTGATTACGACGATTCCCGGAGCGGAGTTAAAAACCGGGATGCAGGTGTTTGTCGATGATGAACCGGTCGGGCCGGTGCGCAAAACATTCGGCAGTGTGAAGCCGGGGGATCAAGTGGCCTATATCGGGTCATCGGGATATCTCGAAGTGGCGGTGCGTGACTGGGCCGCGGCGGCCGAATTCGGTATCGGGCGTCGTGAGGATGCCCGCATTGAAGTCCGCACAGCACGAGGAAGAGCGCGATGAATTGCCCTTTTTGCGGACATGAAGAAAACAAGGTCGTCGATTCGCGGCCGGTGCAGGATGGCCGGGCCGTCCGACGGCGCCGTGAGTGCCTCGGGTGCAGTGAACGGTTCACCACCTATGAATATGTCGAGGCGGTGACAATCACCGTCATTAAATCCGATGGCCGCCGTGAGCCATTTGATAAACAAAAAGTCATCTCCGGCATCAAGCTGGCGTGCAATAAGCGGCCGGTAACGTCGAAGCAGATTGAGGCGATGGCCTCGGAAATCGAGGCCGAGGTGCAGGAATTGTCGCGCAATGAGGTGAAAGCCGAGGATATTGGCGCGATGGTCATGAAGAAGCTCAAAGAGAAGGACGAGATTGCATACGTGCGGTTTGCGTCGGTCTATCGTAAATTCGCCGATACCTCGGAGTTTCTCGAAGAGATCAAGAAGATGCTGGACTGATGGGGGAGATGGGGAAGCGTAAGGATATTTTTGCACACCGCCTGATAATACCCATCCGTTAATAATATGATAAAACAACCGGTTGAAAAAGAGATGACGTTCATTGATCATCTCGAAGAATTGCGCTGGCGCATTCTCAAGTCGCTGGCGGCGGTGATCGTCTGCGCGATTGGTGCG
>CAZGLR010000065.1:1131-14224 GCA_964526635.1 uncultured Ignavibacteriales bacterium
TGGTGCGTATGTCTTTTCCGAGTTCCTGGTTGATTTCATGAGCGAACCGCTCAAGGAAACCGGCGTGTATTTCAAAGCGCCAACCGAGGCGTTTCTGGTGCGGATCAAAGTCTCGCTGTTTGCCGGGGCGGTGGTGGCGATTCCGGTTGTCTTTTATCAAATATGGATGTTTATCGGTCCGGGGCTGTTGAAAAGCGAAATCAAGATTGTGATCCCGATAGTGATATCATCGACGTTTTTCTTTCTCGTGGGCGGATCATTCTGCTTTTTCATGGTGGTGCCGATGGCGGTGCAGTTCCTGCTGGGTTTTGCCACCGAGACGATGCAGCCGATGATCATGATCGATGATTATATCGGATTTGTCGGGATGCTGGTGCTGGCCTTCGGGCTGGTCTTTGAGTTGCCGGTGGCGGCATATGTGCTGGGCCGTCTGGGGGTAATCGATCATAAACTGCTGGGCAAAGGGCGCCGTTTTGCGATCGTCGGTATCCTGATTGTGGCGGCGATCATCACGCCGCCGGACGTGATTTCGCAATTTTTGCTGGCGGGACCGTTGTATTTGCTGTATGAGATTTCGATTCTGGTAGTGTATTTTACGGGTAAGAAGCGTGAGGCGATAGACGCGCAGGATGATCCCTATCGCGGCGATGAATAGACATATTGACTTGCGGTGTGAAATAGTATAGATTTTTCGAGTGGTACAGACATATCCGGGGCGGGCGTCCCGGAGGATAGATAGATTTAAGCGGGCGTAATTCAGCGGTAGAATGCAAGCTTCCCAAGCTTGACGTCGAGGGTTCGACTCCCTTCGCCCGCTTTTTTAGTTGGCCGGTCTTTTAAGTTCCCCTGAATAAATTCCGTATTATATTCCCGAAATGAAGATCGTCGATGTTAAACCATATTCGCCACTCTATGGCGCTATCTGGCCCGGGGCGCGGCTGGTGACTGTCAATGGTCACCCCGTGGCCGACGAGCTGGAATTCCATTTCCATAATACCGAGGACTACCTCGATCTGGAAATCGAAGTCGATGGCGCTACCCGCGAGTTCTCCCTCGATGCCGAGGCCTGCGGCGATCTGGGCCTGACCTTCGAAGACGCCAAAATACGGATTTGCAATAACAAGTGCATTTTCTGCTTTGTGCATCAGCAGCCGAAGGGGATGCGGCGGAGTCTGTATGTTCGCGATGATGATTTCCGGCTGTCGTTTACGCATGGGAATTACATCTCGCTTTCGGCGATGTCGGAAGATGATTACCGGAGGATTATTGAACAACGGCTGTCGCCATTGTATATCTCGGTGCACGCGACGGATGATACCCTGCGGCGGTGTATTTTCAAGAATGAAAAGCTGGAGCCGATTCTGCCGCGTTTGAAGGAACTGACCGGCAATGGCATCGCGATCCATACGCAGGCGGTGGTGTGCCCGGAGGTCAACGATGGCGACCATCTGCGGCAGACGATTGAGGACCTGGCCGAACTGGCGCCGGGGGTGGCGTCGCTGGCCGTGGTGCCGGTGGGGCTGACGAAATATCGGCAGAAATTACCGGAGTTGCGGCCGTTTACATCGGATGAGGCGGCCACGACGATTGATCTGGTGCATGGATATCATCAGGGATTTCGGAACAGGTTCGGGACGCGGTTTGCATTTCCGGCCGATGAGTTCTTTTTGCAGGCGGGGCGGGAGTTGCCATCGCTGAGTTATTATGAGGAGATGGCGCAGTTTGAGAATGGTGTCGGGATGTGCCGTCAGTTGATAACAGATTTCAACCGGCGGAAGCGTTTTCTGCCTGAGCGGGTGGCGCGGCCGTTGCGTTTGGGCTTGATAACGGGCGCTTCAGCAGCCCCGGTGCTGGAAGAATTCATCTTGCCGTCGTTGCATAAAATTGATAACCTGACCATTGATTTGACTGTGGTGGAAAATGAGTTCTGGGGTGAGATGGTGACAGTTACGGGTCTTTTGACCGGACAGGATATTTTGGCGCAAGTGGGGGAAAGCCGGGCTGAAGTTCTGGTGCTGCCCCCGAATTGTCTGAATTTCGACGATTTGTTTCTCGATGATTTCTCGCTGGAGCAGTTTACGAACCTGGCCGGGCGGCCGGTGGTCGTCGGCAGCTATAATATGGTCGAGACAATCACGCGGGCGATTAGGGAGATGCAATAGATTATGGCGCTGCCGATTGTGGCTATAGTGGGTCGTCCCAACGTGGGGAAATCGTCGCTGTTTAACCGTATTATACGAAGCAAACTTGCGGTGATCCATGATACGTCTGGTGTGACGCGGGACCGTAATTTTGCTATTGCTGACTGGAATGGCCGTGAGTTTTACCTGGTCGATACCGGCGGGATGGTGCCGGGGACGTCGGATCAGATGGAGCTGTTGATATTCGAGCAGTCGCAACTGGCCCTGGATCAGGCTGATGTGATTTTGCTTATGGTGGATTGCCAGACGGGAATCACCGATCTGGATCAACGCATCGCCAGGGATTTGCGCAAGACAGCCAAGCCGGTGATTCTGGTTGTCAACAAGACGGATAATGAGCGTCTGCAGCTTGAGGCGGCGGAGTTCTATTCGCTGGGATTTGACCCGGTGCAGATGGTGTCGGCGGCCAATGGATTAGGGACCGGTGATTTGCTTGATATCGTGGTGGAGAGCCTGCCAACGACTCGCGACGAGGAGCATGACGAGGATATCATCCGGGTGGCGGTGGTGGGCCGTCCCAACGTCGGGAAGTCATCGTTTGTAAATAAGCTGCTGGGCCGGCAGCGGCATATTGTTTCGGATGTTCCGGGAACGACGCGGGATGCTATCGACTCGCCCTTTGAACTCAATGGTAAAAAGTATATTCTGGTCGATACGGCGGGCCTGCGCAAGCGCAGCCGCGTCAAAGAGAGTGTTGAGTTTTATACGACCCTGCGTACCTCCCGCGCGATCGAACGCTGCGATATCGCGGTGGTGCTTATGGAGGCCAGCGAGGGATTGAATTTCCAGGAGTTGAAGATTATCGATGAAGTCGCTGAAGCGAAGCGTGGGATGGTGCTGGTGATTAATAAATGGGATATTTTTGAGAAGGATGAGTATTCGGCCGACATTTATATGCGCCAGATTCGCGAAGCGGTCCCGACGCACAGTTATATTCCGATCGTTTTTACGTCGGCGTTGACCGGGCAGCGGGTAATAAAGACGATGCAGTATGTGGACGCGGTGTATGATCAGTTTACGCGCCGTATTGCAACCTCCGAACTCAATGAATTTCTTGAGGAGGCGGTAGCCAAGCAGCCGCCGGCGGCGGTGCGGGGAAGATGGATCAAACTCTATTATATGACGCAGCCGGAGACCGCCCCGCCGATATTTGTGATATTCTCCAATTTTCCGCAGTTTATATCCGATTCCTATCATCGGTACCTGCAGAACCGGATGCGTGAGCGGTTCGGGTTCGAGGGAGTGCCGATAACGCTCAAGCTCAAGGCGCGCAAGGACAAAAAGTAAGTAATTCCATTTTCGTGTCAGATTAATAAAACGCCGCCACGGTCCGATAGAAACATGTAGGACCCAGGGACCGAGAGCGAGGCGTATGAATCAGGACGCGATTTACGATCTTGAAGAGCGTGTCTTCGAGCTGGAGCATCTGCTCGAAGCAAAAAATCAGGAAACGACCGATCTGGCCGAGATTGCGTCGATCATTACCTCGATTCTTGATATCGAATCCATTCTCGCCGTCACCATGGAAATCAGTATCCGTCAACTTGCCGGCGAGGTCGGGGCGGTGATGTTGCTGGAAAACGGCGATTTGCAGGAGAAAATATCATGGGGTATCGATTCGACTATTTTCAAGGAACGGCCCTATCGCGAAAATCTGCCGCTCGATGAATACTGCCTGAAGTCGCATCAAACAATCGTGGATAATGACTGCACGACACCTATTTCCGATAAATGTTCAATCGTCAGCATCATAGCAGCGCCGATTATCACCCATGAAGAAGCTATCGGGGTCGTGATTATTCTCAATAAGGAGAATGAGCAATCGTTTACCGACCGGGACCGTCTGGCGCTGGAGCTGATCTGTAAATTCGCGGCGGTGGCGATTGACAACAGCAAGTTACTGAAAGAATCGCTGGAGAAGCAGAAAATCGAGCAGGAACTCGGGTTGGCCCGCGAAGTTCAGACGACGTTTTTGCCGGACAAAATCAGGATCAACGGCCTTTCGATTGCGGCCAACTACTTTCCCGCTCGCCAGGTGGGCGGTGATTATTATGATCTGATTCCGATCGGGAACGACAAGTTGTTCTTCCTGCTCGGTGATGTCACCAATAAAGGTATGCCGGCGGCGCTGGTGATGACATCGGTATATTCGATTGTCCGGGCATATATTACCTCCGGGCAGCCGATCAACGTGCGTAAGATCATGGTTCATCTCAATGATTTGCTCTGCAATGATATTATCCGTGGCCGCGACATGTTTATAACATTGTTTATGGCCTATATCGATTTATCGACCGGGATGATGGAGTATTGTAATGGCGGGCATCCGCCGGCGATGTATTTCCGGTTGGCCAAAAACGAGATTATTCCGCTCAAGCGCGGCGGGCCGCTGGTCGGGCAGTTTGCCGGCTTGCAGTATCTGGCGACGCGGGTCAAAGTGTCGCCGGGCGACCGCATCTTCTGTTACACCGATGGTGTTATCGAGGCGGAGAATCGTCGCGGGCAGTTGTATGGTATCAAGCGGCTGGAGGAATTCTTCAAGGCAGGCCTGGCGTTGTCGACAGAGCGCTTCAGCGGCGTGATCAAGGAAGAGATTGACCGGTATGCTCAGGGAGCGAGTCCCGACGCTATCGATGATTTAACGACTCTGGTGATCGACCTGGTGGGTGAAAATGATCTGTTTGACACCCGTGAGTTTACCTACAGCTCGGTGCTGGGCAATCTGGAGCGCTTGTATTTTGATCTGGGACAGGTACTGGCCGATACGAAACTGGACGTAAATACCGTCAATTCAATAAAAGTTGCTGTCTCGGAGGCATTTACAAACGCCATCATACATGCGCATAAAAGGGACAGAAAGAAGAAAGTCAGGGTCATAACGAAGCTAAACAAAAAGCAGTTTATCGCCGATATACAAGATCATGGCGCCGGATTCAGTGGCTCCCAGCATCTTAACAGGGATTTGGGTCGGAATCCGATGGCAGAATCTGGCAGGGGGCTGGCAATTATTAACAAATTGGCCGACTCAGTGGAGATTAACTCCTTACCTGACCAGGGTACGAGCATCAAGATGGTATGGAACATATCGTCTTAATGTCACAATTGATGGAGGCACAGATGGAATTATCCATTACGCAGCAGGGGAAAGTCAGTGTCGTGGCACTGAAGGGGAAGCTTGATTTGGCCAATGCCGCCCGTTTAAAGGAAGAAGTCAAACCGTTGCTGGACGCCGATCGCACGCAAATTCATTTGAGCATGAAGGATGTCGATTTTATCAACAGTTCGGGGCTTGGAGCGCTGGTCTCGTTGATGAAGGAAATCCGCGTGCACAAAGGCCGATTGACGCTTTCGGATCTGGCACCATATGTCAACGAAATTTTCGAAATCACTCAATTATCCCATGTTTTTGAGATTTATGACACAGTCGATGCAGCGCTCAGCAGCTATCAAGCGGTGCCGTCACGCTAACCTGGAACCGGGGGTAACACATGCCGAGTCTTGAGCTTTCGGTTGCCGAGCTTTTGAATCAGCTATCGAGTCCCGATTTTTTTGAGCGGGAAGAAGCGGTACGCCGGCTCGCTGAAATCGAAGAGGATGAAGCCATAGCCGGTCTGGTCATGGCTTTGGAAGATGAAGATCGGGGGATTCGTGAACTGGCGGCGGAAAATCTGGTTCACCTGCGCCGTGATATAACCGGCCGTCTCCTGGCCCGATTTCTTGGCCATGAAGATATATCGGTGCGGAATCTGGCCGCGGAAGTACTGGTGAAACTCGGGGCAAGCGCTCTGCCGGCGCTGGTCGAGGCACTCGAGGATCCACATCATGATATCCGCAAATTTGCACTCGATGTTATTGGTTTGATCAAAGAGCCCTCGGTTGCCGCCCGGGTGGCTGAATGCCTGAATGACCCCAATGACAATGTCGCGTGTTCGGCGGCCGAAGCGCTTGGTTTGATCGGATCCGCGGAGGTCACGCAGGCGCTGCTGGACGCCTTTGCCACGCATGAATTTCTCCGCCCCCAGGCCGGTGAGGCCCTGGGGCGGATCGGCGATCCCAGTGCGTTTTACAATCTCTGCCAGTATCTGGACAACAATGATCCGGTCGTGCTGTTTTCGGTGATAGAGGCGATCGGTCAGATGCAGCATCCGGAAGCTATCGCCATGCTCAAGCCATATCTTGATCATAGTGAGCAAATGATCAGTGATGTCGCAACTGCGGCTATTATCCGGACAGCGCAGGGGACCAGTCGGGAAACTTATAAACGGCTGCCGATGGACAAGTTCAAAAACTACCTGTTGAACAGCCTGCGATCTGATGACCGGGAGATTGTCCGTTTTGCGCTTGATGAATTGAAGCACTGGGACGGTCCGGATATCCTTGCCGAACTGGTCGAGTTGATTATGGATGCCGAGCCGGAAATGGTGGCTGCCATCAGCGAGGTTATCAAATCAATCGGATGTTCGGCACCTGAGTGTCCACTGGCCAGGGCGCTGGATCGGGCCACCGATGAACAGCGAGTTCGTCTGCTGGATGCTATCGGGCGCATTGGAATTCAACATGCCGCCGGCGTGGTGGCCGCCCTGTCTGAATCGGATAATCCGGAATTGCGTGCGGCGGTGGCGACAGCTCTGGGCAGTTGCGGGACATTGTCGGAACTCCCCGCGCTGCGCAAACTGGCCGGTGACACGGTCGGCCATGTCCGGTCGGCTGCAATGAAATCACTGGGCTGGCTGGGATCGAATGAAGATTTCACCATGCTGCGGCAATGTCTCGATGATCGTTATCCTGATGTCCGGGAAGCGGCCATGGGGGCGCTGATTCTGATCGGCGGAGCGGACGTGATTACGTCGTTTACCGACGATCTCCAAAACGGCACCCTGGAACGCCAGCAACTGGCGGCCTTGGCTTTGGGGATGATCGGCGAAAACGAGACCCGCGAGCCGTTGCAGATGGCGGCTCGTCATGATGATCCCACGGTACGCCGTTCGGCGATCGAATCTCTCACCAGAATCGGGCATCCTGACGATGGCGAAGTTATTGAAGCCGCGTTGACCGATGAAAATAGTCTGGTGCGCAAGGCGGCCGTGACGGGTCTCCTGGCCCTTAAGGGAGTCCCGGCGATTGACCACATAAAGATTTTGCTGACCGATGATGATATGTGGGTGCGGTATCATGTTATCGACTGTATCGGCTCGCTGGGTGATCCCTCACTGGCGCCGCTGGTGCAGCCGTATCTTGACGACGATCAGGATATTATAAAAATCGCGGCAGTCAAGGCGCTGGCCGCCATGGGTGATCGCGGCAGTGTTGCCCGTCTTCGCGGAATCGCCACGGCCGGCAATCATGATTTGGAAACCGCGGTCCGTGATGCAACGCGACAACTAATGGAGTCGACTAATGGATGAGCGATATCGTATTCTTGTGGTGGATGACGAGCTTCTAATCAGAGATTTATTGTACGATTTTTTTGTCACGCATGACTGGGATATCACGGTTGCGGAAAACGGTCAGCGGGCGATCGATTACCTGAAGAATCAGGAATTCGATGTCGTGTTGACCGACCTGAAGATGCCGGATGTCAGCGGTCTGGAATTGACCGATCGAATTCGCTCGCTGTATGATGATATGCCGGTAGTGATCATGACCGGATATCCGTCAATGGATTCAGCGTTGACGGCGTTGCGGCAAAAAGTTGATGATTACATCATCAAACCGTTTAATGTCAATCAGTTGTTCAAAGCGGTCAAAAAAGCGGTGGATGAACATCGCCAGATACAGGCGAAGTCCAAATCATCGGCGTAAGCTATCACTCAGATTTATCGATTGGCAAAAGGGGGGGCATGCTCCGAGCCGCTCGATATGGGGGAATCATGGTTCAGCTCTTTATGGGCATCTGGCAGTGTGGGGGACCGGCATGATAACACCGCATGCACAAGATCCGGAACTGACTACCGAGGAATTCCAGCTGTTTCGCGAGTTTATTCATGAGAAAGCGGGCATGTTCTTTGCCGACAACAAGATGTATTTGATAAAGAACCGGCTGGCCAAGCGTATACGGGAACTCGGTATCTCGAGTTATAAGGATTATTTCTACCGGGTCAAATACGACGTCACCATGAAGGAATTCAATCAGTTGATGGATCTGGTGACGACCAATGAAACATCGTTTTTCAGAAATCCACCGCAGCTGAAGTCGTTTGCCGAAGAAGTTCTGCCGCTGGTCATCAAGGAAAAAATCGAATCTAAAGCGCCAAAGGTATTGAAAATGTGGTCGGCCGGCTGCTCCACCGGTGAGGAACCCTATACGCTGGGCATCATCGCCAGTGAACACCTCAGGGGGATACCGGGCTGGCGGGTGGAAATTACTGCCAGTGATATTTCCGAGCAGGTCTTATCGGCGGCCCGCAAGGGCATTTACCATGAAATGACGCTGCGGACCACTCCGGCAGATCTCAAGCAGAAGTATTTTACGGCCGAAGACGGTCGGTATCGGATCAATCCCGATATCAAGGGCATGGTTCGTTTCGGGCATCTCAATCTTAATGATATACGTCGGATGTCGATGCATTCGGGGATGGATTTTATCTTTTGCCGCAATGTCATGATCTATTTTTCCGACGAAGTGAAAAAGCAAATCGTTCGCGGATTTTATAATTCGCTGCGTCCGGGCGGGTATTTCTATATCGGACACAGCGAATCGTTGCATGGAATATCAAAGGCATTCAAGCTGGTCTATTTCCGTCATGCGCTGGCCTATCACAAGGAAGCAGCGGGGGCGACCGGAGAGAGCGCCTCACGCGCGACGGCTGCCGCACAGGCGGCCGGTGGCGCCAGCCGGGCGATGGAATTGCTGCAGAAAATTAAGCCTGCAGCCGCGAAGTAACGCGTTTCAAACCATAGAGGTAACGCTATGCCGCATAAGATACTGGTGGTAGACGACTCGCCGACAATTGTCAAGTTCGTGTCGTTTTCATTGCGCAACCGCGGTTTCGAAGTGGTCACCGCCTGCGATGGAATGGATGCGATCGAGAAGATCTCCAATCAGACATCGCCGATCGACTTGATTATTACGGATCTCAACATGCCCAATGTCGACGGATACGAGTTTATTACGACCATCCGACGCAACAGTAAATACCAGGATGTGCCGATAATTATTTTATCCTCGGAAGAAGAAGAAGAGGACAAGCAGAAGGGGATGGAATCGGGGGCGTCGGCATATCTGGTCAAACCGTTCAAATCCTCGATTCTGCTGCATGAAGTATCAAAATTTTTGAACTGACAGGCCTATGATGCATAGAAGGAGGCTACGTTGGCTGACCTGAAAATACTGGCAGTGGATGATTCGCCGACGATGCGGCGCATTATCACCAATACGTTGAAGCGGGCTGGATTCAATGACGTGACCGAGGCATCCGACGGGAAGGACGCTCTGGCCAAAATGAAAGTCAATGAGTTCAACTTTGTCATCACCGACTGGAACATGCCGGAAATGGACGGCATGGAATTTGTGACTACGATGCGCAAGACCAGCGAATTCAAGCAGATACCGGTGCTGATGGTGACCACGCGATCGGTGCAGGACGATATCGTTGAGGCGATCAAAGCCGGAGTCAACAGTTATATTGTCAAACCGTTTACTCCCGAAGTTCTCAAGGAAAAGATCAACGAAGTTCTGTCGAAACTGTAAGGAGACAAGCATGTCGCAGGATACACAAGGCCCGACCAAGGATGTCATCTCCGCCAAAATACGGTCAGAACTTGAAAAATTGACCGGATCCATCGATTTAATGATGGAAAACATCCGGAAGATGGAACATCCCATTCTGGAGTCGCGGGAGCGGTTGCCGGAAGCCAATCAGCAGCTTGACAAGGTGTCGGCACAGACTGAAGAGGCAACCCATCGCATGCTCGATATGGTCGAGCAAATAATCGATCACCAGGAAAAGATCGTGGCGTTTTCGCAGGAAGTCGCCACCTTCTTAAAAAAATCCCGATCAAAGAAGCGCGATGAAATGCAGGACAAGGTGAAGCGGGTTAACGAGATGGCGTCGACCTCCCAGAGCAACGCCTTTCTGATTATGGATGCCCTGCAATTCCAGGATATTACTTCGCAACAGATGCATCATGCATCCTCGCTACTGGAGGATATCGAACGCAAGCTTCACGCGCTGCTGCGGGTGTTCGAGGGCGAGGAAGCCGTCGAAATCGAGGACAACGAGATCGAAAAGAAAGTCCGCGCATATGATCCCAATGCTGATGTTTTCGGCAACCGTGATCAGAAAGAAGTAGATGAAATAGTTTCCCAGGCGTCGGAAACGCGGGAGTAACATTTATCGGAGAGCTTATGTCGCCAGTCGATACCGAAATGGATGAAATGAAGGAACTCATCGGTGAGTTTCTGGTCGAAGCCGAAGAATTGATGGCATCGCTCGATGCAAATCTGGTCAAGCTCGAATCGACACCGGGTGACCTGGATTTGCTCAATGAAATCTTTCGAGCCGCGCATACATTCAAGGGAACATCCAGCTTTCTGGGTCTTGACGCGATTTCCGCGCTGACCCATAAGATGGAGGATGTTCTCAACAAGCTGCGCAAGGCCGAACTGGTCGTGACCAGTGAGATCATGGATGTCCTGCTGGAATCAGTCGATATCCTCAAACTGATGCTCGAGGATGCCGCCGATGGGCGGGACAGCGACGTCGATGCGGAGGCGATTAAAGCTCGGTTGGCGGCTCTCGAAGCAGGAGAATCTTCGGCCGGAGCGGCAGTACCATCCGAAGCACCCGAACGGCCGGCTTTATCTGACGAAAACGTAGAAACAATTCTGGAAACTGGTGCGGAGACGGCTGAGGAAAAAGCCGCGGCCGCAACAGCGCCATCGGGAAAACGGGAACCATCGAAAGCCGTCGAACAGACGATTCGCGTCGACGTCAAACGGCTGGATACACTCATGAACCTGATGGGCGAACTGGTCCTGGGGCGCAACTCGTTGCTGCAGGTGAGTAATCGTCTTGGACGCGAAAACGAGACGATACCGGGTATGGACGAACTGGGCCGATCGTCGGCACAGATCAATTTCATCACGACCGAAATCCAGACGGCTGTCATGAAGATGCGGATGCTGCCAATCGGCAAAGTATTCGGCAAGTTTCCCCGCATGGTTCGCGATCTGGCCCGGGAAATGAAGAAGAAGATCAATCTCGAGATTTTCGGTGAAGAGACTGAACTGGATAAGTCCATCATCGAATCGATCGGGGATCCCCTGGTGCATCTGATCCGCAATGCCTGTGATCATGGTATCGAATCGCCCGAGGATCGCGCGGCGGCGGGCAAGCCGGAAACCGGAACCGTCAAACTGGGTGCACATCAGGAAGGTTCGAACATTGTCATTACGATCGAGGACGACGGCAAGGGGCTGGATGTCGATGTTCTCCGGCAGAAGGCTATTGAGCGCGGGTTAAGCACGCCGGAAGCGGCTGAAAAGCTTACCGATACCGAAGTGTATCGTTTTATATTTCAGCCCGGTTTTTCGACCGCCAAGCAGATTACTGATGTCTCCGGCCGCGGGGTCGGTATGGATGTCGTCAAAACCAATATCGAAAAACTCAAGGGCATTATCGATATCGAGTCCAGGCGCGGACAGGGCAGTCTGATCAGCGTGAAAATCCCGCTGACACTGGCAATTATTCAGGGCCTGCTGGTGGTCAGCGAGGGCGAAATATACATCATTCCGCTGGCCTCGGTGCTCGAAAATCTCCGTATTTCCAAAACTGACATCGAGTCGGTCAATCGTCGCGATGTGATCATCATGCGCGATGGCGTCCTGCCGATTATCAATCTCAATGGTTTGCTCAAGGGTACCGGTACCGGCTGCGGCGAAAATGACCGTCCGTATGTCGTCGTCGTCGGCCTGGCGGAGAAACGGCTGGGGTTAATATGTGATGATCTTTTGGGGCAGGAAGAAGTTGTCATCAAATCCATGGGTGAATTACTGGGCATTACCAAGGGACTGGCCGGAGCCACGATACTGGGGGACGGCCGGGTGCGGTTAATAGTGGATCTTATCGGCCTGTTCGAACTGGCCAACAGTTGATATACGGGATCGGATAGACGAAGATAATGGCTGTACAACAGAAGATTCGCGTGCTGGTTGTTGATGATTCCGCCTTTATGCGGAAAGCCATCAGCATGATGATTGGTGATGATCCCGATATAGAAGTAATCGGAACCGCCAACAACGGGGAAGAAGGGCTTCAAAAAGTCCTCGAATTGTCGCCCGACCTGGTGACGATGGACATCGAAATGCCGCGAATGGACGGGCTGACCGCGCTGCGCAAGATCATGGCGGAAAAGCCGACGCCGGTAATGATGGTTTCGTCGTTGACGTCCGACGGCGCCCAGGCGACATTTGATGCGCTTGAATTAGGCGCGGTCGATTTTATTCCCAAACAGATGTCCTACGTCTCACTGGATATAATCAAAATCAAAGCCGAACTGATTGCCAAAATTAAGCATATCAATCAGCGTAAGCGGCTGTTGATGGCACGCTTCCGTTCGCATCGGGTGCAACAGATAAAATCGGGTGGAACGACCGCGCCCGCCCGCCCGCGTAAAGCTCCAGCCGTGGCGGCACCCGCGCCACCGATGCCAATACCACCGGTGAATAAGCCCGCCAGAGTTTTAAGAATGCTGGCGATTGGGACTTCCACCGGCGGGCCGCCGGCCCTGCAGAAAGTTATTCCCAATCTCCCCGAGAATTTCCCGGTACCGGTGATGATTGTCCAGCATATGCCGCCGACGTTTACGGCCTCGCTGGCCAGCCGTCTTGACAGCCTGTCGAATTTATCGGTGAAAGAAGCTGAGCATGGCGAGCCGATACAACGGGGAGT
>CAZGLR010000065.1:14234-19801 GCA_964526635.1 uncultured Ignavibacteriales bacterium
TACATCGCGCCCGGCGATCAGCATATGACTCTCATGAAACGGGCCGGACAGCATGTGATCAAACTGTCGACCGAGCCGGCAGATACGCTGCACCGGCCGTCGGTGGACGTCATGATGAACTCGGTGGCCGATTTTTACATCGGTAATACCCTGGCGGTGATTATGACCGGTATGGGCAGCGACGGTATCAATGGCCTCAAGAAAATCAAGGCCCAGGGCGGGATTATCATCGCCCAGAATGAAGAAAGTTGTGTCGTCTATGGCATGCCCCGGGCGGCTGTGGAAGCGGGTATCGCTGATCGTATTATTCCGCTGGAGCGGCTGGCCGGCGATATTGTCAGTCATTTCTAAATACTGCCAGATCCGCCCGCTGCGGCGGTTTTTTTGTTGATTTCAAGTTCTTCGCGTTCAAGTATATACTTATGAAACCTCGAAGAGTGGAGGGGGACGCGATGGCATCGACCCAGGCAGGGAAGCCGGGGCTCGAACTTGATCAGTTCAGGGAATCGTTCGAGACCTTCAACAACATCATCAACAATCTTCAGCGGCAGTATCTGACGCTGGAGAAAGAGTACGCCGAACAGGGTCATAAACTCGAACAAATCAACCATCAGCTCAGGCAGACAATGGCCTCCAGCGGGATGGCGACGTCGTTTCTCAATTCAATTTTGACAGCAATCAATTCCGGGGTGATTGCCGTCGATCAATCCGGAAAGATTTCGCATTTCAATCCGGCCGCCGAACGGATTACCGGATTATCGACTATTCATGCGCTGGGGCGGCCCTATGATGAGGTCATTCAGACGACTGCCGATACCACCGGACAATCGGCGCTGGAAACGGCGCTATCGGGAATTGAATGCGATGCGGCCGAAAAAGTGATCATCAATCAGGGCGGTGAAGAAATACCAGTCTCGGTTTCGACATCGTTATTGTATGATGCCGATGGAAATCATCGGGGCGCGGTCGAGATCTTATTCGATATGACCAGGGTCAAAAGGCTGGAGGCGGAACTTACCCGCATCCATACGCTGGCGGCGCTGGGCGAAATGGCGGCGACAGTGGCCCACGAAGTCCGCAATCCGCTCGGTGGCATCGGCGGGTTTGCAGCGCTGTTGAAACGTGAGGTCGAAGACGATCCGGCCAAAACCCGGCTGGTCGATAAAATCATCACCGGTGTCGAGACGTTGAATCGGACAGTCACAGCGCTTCTGGACTATACCCGGCCGGAACAGATGTCGATGCGCGATATTTCGGTCGCCCGCTTGATCGAAGAGTCGGTCGAATATGAAAAGGCCGAATCGGAGGCCGGCGGGACTGAAAATATCGATATTCAGGTGGTGGTTGATAATCGTAATTTGCGCGTGAAATGCGACCCGCACCTGATGCGTCAGGTGCTTCTGAATCTGCTGCGTAACAGCCGTGAAGCGATGCCGTCGGGTGGACGGATTATTATCAGTGCCGAAGCCACCAAAGGTAACGGCACCCCGGGGACAGTGAAGCTCGAAGTTGAGGATTCAGGCAAGGGCATTCCCGAAAAGGACTGCGATAAAATTTTCAGACCGTTTTACTCCACTAAAAGATCAACCTCTGGTTCCGGGCTGGGACTGGCCACGGTCTGGAAGACCGTGCAGGCCCACGGCGGGACGATATCGGTTGCCTCACGACCGGGGCAGGGCACCAGGTTCACGCTGTTGTTACCCGGTCATGATATCCACAAGGCAGGTGCTTGATGAAGTTGAATATTCTGGTTGTCGATGATGACAAACTGGTAAATGAATTTATCGGAGAAACGCTCTCACGAAGCCGTCATGATATCACTACCGCCTATTCCGGTGAAGAAGCGCGCGAATATCTCCAGCAGGGGAATTTCGATATTGTGCTGACGGATATCAAGATGCAGCGGGTTTCCGGGATGGATGTGCTCAAGTTTGCGAAAAGCCATTATCCTGATACGGAAGTTATCATGATGACGGCGTATGGGACGGTGCAGAATGCGGTTGAGGCGATGAAGCTGGGGGCACTGGATTATTTGATTAAACCATTTTCACCTGATGAAATCGAGCTGGTGATCAACCGCGCGCATGATTATGTCCAGATGAAATCCGAAAACCGCCGTTTCCGCGCCGAGATCAATGACAAGTATAAATCACTGGTCGGCAACTCGAAGAAGATGCGGGATATCAAGGAGTTGATCGAGCAGGTGGCCCCGAGCCGTTCGACAGTTTTAATTCAGGGCGAATCGGGTACCGGAAAGGAATTGATCGCCGGGGCGATACATTATGCCTCGGATCGGGCGGAGGCACCGTTTGTTAAGCTCAATTGCGCTGCGATTTCGGAAAACCTTATGGAATCGGAGCTTTTTGGCCATGAAAAGGGCGCCTTTACCGGGGCTGTGAAGCAATACCGGGGCCGTTTTGAGATGGCCGACGGCGGCACGTTGCTGCTCGATGAAATATCCGAGATACCCATCGGCCTGCAGGGAAAACTGCTGCGGGTGCTGCAGGAGCGAGAATTCGAACGGGTTGGCTCGGGTACTCCGATGCAGGTTGATGTGCGAATCATCGCCACCACCAATCGTAATCTCAAGAAGGAAATCGCCGAGGAGCATTTCCGCGAGGATTTATATTATCGGTTGAATGTAATCCCGATCGAGGTGCCGTCGCTGCGGGATAAACTCGATGATATGCCGCTTCTGGTGCATCATTTTATCGAGAAATACTGCGCCGAGACCGGCAAGGAGATTACCGGCATCGACGAGAGCGCCATGCGTTTGTTTATGAAATACCATTGGCCGGGCAACGTTCGGGAACTGGAGAATTTTATCGAGCGGGCGGTGGTCATCAGCCTGAAGCCGGTGTTGACTGCTCGTGATTTTCCACAGTCGCTGGTCCTCGGTAAGATCGATGATAATGGCGGGGCAATCGAAACCGGGATGTCACTGGCCGAAATGGAGAAACTGATGATTCTCAAAACGCTTGAACGAGAATCCGGTAACCGCAGTCGCACGGCTGAAGTGCTCGGGATAAATCCGAGAACACTAAGAAATAAATTGAATGAATACGGCTTCAAGGAAGCCTGATTTGTGTCATGGGAAAAACCCGGTCCGATGAATCCGAGGGAAATTCAGCGGGCCGGGTGGAACCGAAAGTTATAACCGCTCCGGTGTCTTTTGAGCCAGTAATAAATTCGGCCATTTTAAATTGTTTCTTTCCGGATTATTGTATTATATTGACTGCGGACAGACGGTTTTTACTCCTTCGAGATTTGCAGCTACGTTTCTCAATATGTGTAATCGGGGTGAGCGTATATGGAGAATCGGCATGTATCATTTTGAAGAAACTGATTATGGTTTTCGGGTAACCGTGACCGGTAGCTATACGGTTGAAGATGTAGAAGCGGTTCGAGAGAAAGTCGCCGCATTGGCCAATAAGCGAAAATCTGAGTTTGCGTGTTTAATCGATACCCGCAAGCAGATGTCCATAGCGCCGGAGGCGAGAACAGCGCTGGCCGATTGCGAAAAATTCACCCATGAGCTGGGCTGTGTGCGGTTTGCAATAATATCAGCAGCACCGATCTCAATTAACCAGCTCAAGCAAGTGGGGTTGAATTCCGGTACGGCGTCATATGAGCGATATATCGATGCCGGCAAGACTGATGACTGGGAACGGATCGGTCTGGACTGGGCGGTGTTTGGTATTGAGCCGCCGATAGAAGTGCTGGTGGGGGTGCGGAGTTTGACGTGAGGGTGGCGGCTTCATGCAAGCAGGTCCTGAAGATCCCGGTTGTAGCCGGGATTTTTTTGGGGGAAAAGCAGGCGATTGTTTTTTGGGAAATAAGTGCGGTAAGTCATAGATTACCTGATGGTGCAACAGGACGGGCGCCATCCACAAAAATTTTTGAACATACCTGCCCGACCAATCGTCATTATAGTTGAAACGGACTTCTGACCGATACCCTCATATCATTCCCAGCGCAAAAGGCAAAATACTTGCGGACCGTTCTGCAAGATTCAGGCTCAAACAGGGGGGTACACATGTATGTTTTACGAGTATTGGTCGTCGTGGCGATCTTGACATCAGCATGTTTCGCCACTGCCCAGATGCGAAATTTGATACAATATCAGGGGATTGAATATTATTTACATAGCAGTCCGATAACTTACTATTTCGAAGAACACCCGGATAAGGAACCGAAACCGGATTTCATATTAACGTCTTGTTGGCTCGGATATAAATCAGCGTACGAGATAAAAAATGACAGCCTGTTTTTGACGGATATTACAAAGTGGAGAATACGCATAACCAATGAAGGTACCGATAGCGCGGAGACGATAATTTACTCGGCATCGGTGCTGGATAGCGTGTTTCCCGCGAAAGAAGTGACTCATATCGATTGGATCACGGGATTATATGAGGCGTCATATGGGAAGATAATTAAATATGTCCACTCCGCATACGAGACTATATTCAGTAATTACATACTTTTTGAATTCAAAAATGGCATTTTGACTGATGTGAGGTGGTTCGATCATAAATCCTACAAACGGTTTAAGAAAAGGCAGTATAAGGCGGAAAAGGAATGAATGCCGGACAGTCGCGCGCCGGGTGAGGTACGTGGGTGAGCACCTGAGCGAAATGATTGCAAACGGTATCAGGGTGGCCTGGGCTCTTTGAAGTCGGGCCAATATGATTGCCGTAACTTTGGCCTGCATTCAAAGACCGCAGGCCACTCTGTTCTGCAGATCAATCCACGTTATATATGGTATGCCCGGGTCCCAACGAGCGGCAGGACGCCGCCCCTACGGTAAACATCAGATGCCTCAGGAGTATGTGCGCCATCCACGGAATTTAAACTTGTATTTTCTATTTGTTCGAGTCTGATTTCAACGCTTCCACGATCAACTCGCCGACTTTATTCGCGGACTGCGGATTCTGGCCGGTGACCACGCGCTGATCGATGATGGCATTGGTTTGCCAGGCCGGGGCCGGGACATGGATGCCGCCGCGTTCGATTAATTTATCCTGGAGCATAAACGGCACGACATCGGCGAGTTCGACCATCTTTTCTTCTTCGTTGGTAAAGGCGGCGAACTTCTTGCCAGCGACAAGATACGAGCCATCGGAGAGTTTGATATCAACCAGAGCGGCAGGGCCGTGGCATACGGCGCCCACGATGCCGCCTTCTTCGTAAATGGATGAGGCCGCTCTGTTCACGGCACCATTGCCCGGAAAATCCCACATAGTGCCGTGGCCGCCGCTGAACAGGATCGCGGCATAGTTATCGGGATTCAGCTCGGATAGTTTACGACTGTTGAGAACTTTGGCCATGAGGTCGGCGTCGTTTAGAAACCGTTTATTCACTTCATCGGTAGTATCCATACTGCGCGGGTCGATGGGCGCCACACCGCCGGCAATACTGGCCACAACCACATCAAGGCCGGCGTCTTTGATGACATAAAAGGGGTGCGTCAGTTCGGCCAGCCAGAAACCGGTCGGTTTGTCGGTATCGCCCATCTGGCCGTGGCTGGTGACAACAATCAGGACGCTGTCGGCGGCCAGCAGATT
>CAZGLR010000066.1:0-19097 GCA_964526635.1 uncultured Ignavibacteriales bacterium
ATCATAAACCCACGACAGAGTCGCGGGTTACAATCGAGCATAATCTTGTGCAGCATAAAATCGGCCTTTCTGCCCAACCCCGGTAACCCGCCTCTCCGAGGTGGGTTTATCGTTTTTCACAGCTATCTATGGATCAAGTAGGCCGATGATCGGGCCATGTTGTTGCAATCGGTATCGTCGGGAATGACCTATGCCCGAGCGAAGCGAGGGTCCTGAGCGCAGCGAAGGAGGTCCTGCCGTGCGGAATCGAAGATTCCGCATGCTGGCTGCGCCCCTGAAGGGGCGCGCCACAACAGTTAAGTGTGGTGGATAGATTGTGATCGATTATTGTTTCCGCGCCCCTGAAGGGGCGCGCCACAACATCAGGGGAGATACTTTCCCTCTAAACGGCCTGTAGAGGAAATAGTTAGTTTACAATATTGAACCGTACTCCCCCCACCTACGGGCAACATGGCGCCAAGCCGGCGTTGAACACGTAATTGATCAGATACACCGCATCGCCAACATTGATGTTGCCGTCACAATTGGCATCGCCGGACTCCAATGGCTCCGGCGCCGGGCCGGACTTGAAGACATAATTGATGACAAAGATGCCATCGCCGACGTTAATAGCCCCATCGCCATTGGCATTGCCGCACAGGTAATCAACCGTCATCGCATAGTGCTGGAAATCGGTCAGCGATGGATCACTGTTGTCGGTCGCAAAAACCGTGAAATTGAAAGCGCCATAATCGGCCACAGTCCCGGAGATTATACCGGACGAGGGATCAAGCACCAGATTATCCGGCAATGTGCCGGCGCTGATTTCCCAGGCATATGATCCTGAGCCGCCATCGATACCAAGATCGAAACTGATATTTTCGCCCTGATTGACATCAGGCAGGGTTTTGGTCTGTATCGCAATCGCAGGTTCTTCATCGCCACGGCCCTCGAGACGAATCAAAAGGTTGTACCCCGCGCCCCAGTACTGGCCGAATGTTTTCCACTGGTTGTCATGCCACATTCCGCTGCGATCATCGGGTATACCGGAGGCGTTGTCCATGTACACCCAGGTCGTTTCGGCCGGGGCGGCTTCGAGACAACGGAAACCAACATGGATATCAGTCCCCGGCTGAAGGATCAGATTGAGATGCGAGATATCGACCATCCGGATGTCGCCATCGGGAATATCGACCGAATCAAAGGGGACAGTCGGGTAGACGCCATCGCTGTTGTACAGATACATCCTTATCGGGATCGACCGGAAATCGCCCTCGACCATCACTGCCGAAAGCGTACAGGCCTTATCGGCCGAAAACCGTGTGTTCAGCAGATCATAATTACCCGGCAGGGACATCATGTATGATGCCGCGCCATTGTCGAATTGCAGAATCTCATTGTTTGATTTCTTCTGCAGGCCGAGGGTGGGATCACCGCAGAGCGTCATGCCATAGAACCAGTAAATTTCCCATTCCTCGAAACCATCGCTGCCCCGGGTGGTGAACCAGTCCATAAACGCCTGCCCGATAGAACGGCCGTCGCCAAATGGCCCATAGAATTCGTCGAACGCCAGCATCGATCCGGTTTTGGCACTGCCGATCGACCCGAGGCCATAGTCATCGCTGAAGATGTACCATCCGCCGCAGTAATCGGCCTCGACATAGCGGGAATTGGAGCAGGCGAATAGATTATAGAAATGGGCGCGTGGGTTGATCGTGAAAATATCAGCGACATAGATGGTGGACCAATTGTCCGAGGGGTTTTTGAAACTGTGCCCGCCGGGCCAGGAATGGACACATACCTGGATCAGTTCATAATCCTGCGGCAGATAAGCGGCATAATCGGGCGCCCAGGTCACCCAGTCATCGAATTCACTGGTGCGCAAGCCGACCGCCCGGCCGACATCGAATGACCATGCCCCGCCGGAGCCGGACCAGTCATCATCGATATATACCAGGGCACGGTCAGCGGCATCGGCCAGGCCGCTTCGATAAAGATGGTTCTTGCGGAAGTACTCGTTAACCAGATCAGCTTCGACCGCGCCGCCAAGTGACAATGGCGATGCCGTCAGGCGGCCGAGGGTAATTTCGGGGGTTACGTCATCGCTATGGGAATCATACATGCCGTCGCTGTCGAAATCGATAAAGGCGCCATCGAGATCCATGTAGAATAAATCGATGGGAAATTCATCGCCCTCTGATTCGATTTCATACCACGGCACCGGCAGATCGCCGATTAAGAGGCAGTCGGTCATGCCATTGGCATAGGCAGTCTGGAGAGTTGAACGGAGATGGAATTCTGTCCCGCCGGAGACAGTATGGATTTCGACGTCGTACCCCTCACCATTGAGATCAAGGGCGTATAGAGCCAGCGATGATTCTATTTGCGGATAAAGCACGTTGTTGACATAAACACAGACTTTGCCGAGCGAGGGCGCTTTTCGAGGAGTTGCGGCAGCCGTGATTAACTTCGCTGCGTAGGGCTCAGTCTCAGGTTGTAATGAGCGCCATTGGCTGAAACTCAACGGCTGGTCATCAGTGGGACTGATCCATTGCAGGCGGGTGGTTTGTTCGATTCTGGCGGATTCAGGGGCCTCGATCGGTTGGTCAATCTCTGCAGCGGCCGCGGCGGCCAGGATAAACATGATAAAAAACAGCACAAAAAAGCCGTAGATAAGGTTTTTGTCGGGGGTATTAAATGACTCCATAGTAGATTCTCCTCGGTCTGCCATTAAGATAGCCCAAAGTCGAAAATACGCAACCGGTTTTGAATCTGAAAGATGGTCCAATTTATACCCCGTCAACCAACTTCTGCCCTCCGGAAATCAAGAAATACCCTGCGGAGGTCGATAGGATTGATATGGACGGAAGTATTCGGTCCTGGCAAAGGGGAACTAATGGTATATCCAAGATGGTACACAAACAGACAGTTTACTATGGCTGAAGGTTCCGGAAGTGAAGCAAATCCCCGCCAGTACAAAAACATGCATCTCGGACAAACGCCAACAGAGGAAACCTGGGGATGAAAATATTAATCGTGGATGATTCCGGGCTGATTCGCCGTGTTATCTCAAAGGTAGCTCGTGAACAGGGATATGACGTGATTGAGGCGGAGAATGGCGCCGATGGCCTGGCCAAACTTCGTAAACAGGCCGCTGATATCGGTCTGGTCATCCTTGACTGGAATATGCCGATAATGGATGGCTACGAGGTCCTCACCCGGATACGGTCATACGACGGCTATAAGCATATTCCGGTGTTGATGGCGACCGCCGATGGTGTCAAAGAAGACGTGTTGAAAGCACTTCGGGCCGGGGCCGATTCGTATCTCGTAAAACCATTTACCGAAGAGACATTATCGGAAAAAATAAACGAAGTGATGAACCCTGGTCGACGGGTCAGCAAACAGTAGCGTTTTAGAGACTATCTATGTCCGGAAATTCAGATATCTATATGCCGGAAAAAATACGACGCCTTCAAATCGGTGACATACTCCCGCGGGCCGCGCAGGAAGTTCTGAACGCCCTGACTAAATCCCAGGTCCGCCCGGTCCAATCCCGACGAACCGCACCGGTTCAGGCCCCGGGATTAATCGGAGAAATTGAGATTCATGGCGAGCGTCAGGGACGGTTGAGAATTATGCTCTCTCGTGAGTTGGCCGCTTACATCGGAGCCTCAATGGCCGGTTGTGAATCATCTGATCTCGATGATGCCGGCATTCAAGACGGCGTCGCTGAGCTTGCCAATCAAATCGCCGGCCGGCTCAAAACCCTGGTCGCACGAGAAGGTAAAGAAATTACAATCGGTCTGCCCCACGTAAAAGTGATGATTGAATCGTCGGTTTCAGCAATTGACGCGAAGTCAGTTCTTGTTTTTGAATGCATGGATAATCACATAGCGCTGCAGTTCATAGAGTAAACCGAAGCACTATTCCTGTCCGGATGAATCCCCCGCCCACCTGTAAACATCGAGTGTCCGCCGCCATATGTCTCCGACGGGTGCAGCGAAGTCGATCCGACGCTATTGTTTTTAGGTCGCACGATTATTATTTCCGATATAATAACATAATTCAGATTTGAGGAATATGCTAACATAGTAACCTGTTCGCAGAATATTCCGAAACAGCCGGCGGTATGTGATCGCTACAATTCTCGCCTAAATTCTAACTTGACACCACGGCTGAATTTAGCGATGGTTACACACCGACCATAGAAGCGAAAATATAACGGAGGAGTGGCTGAGTGGTCGAAAGCGGCGGTCTTGAAAACCGTTGTACCGCAAGGTACCGTGGGTTCGAATCCTACCTCCTCCGCTTTTTAGAGCAGGTTCGAGCGAAGCGAAAATTGATTCCTCTCAATATATAGTCAAATTGTGAAATCTCCTTTCACGATGATTCGCCCGGCATATTTATTCCTAAACTGTTGGTGACAGTGACGTTGCCATTTGCGGCAATTCTGCTTTTCGAAATTAAGACTGGACTCCTGGCGCAAAATAGTTATATTGGACTATCTAAACCTATGTATAATCATTATCCTTGCAGGTGGAGGTTTTTCTTTGTTATGACTCGACTTTTACTATCAATCGCGCTGGTTATACTTATGTCGATATTGGCGGCATCGGTCAAATCACAGGATTCACTCTGGGCGGCCAATTTTGGCCCGACCGGAGTGTATGGAACGGTGAAGACTATTGAATCATGGGGAGATTCGCTGGTAATTGGAGGACAAATCCTGGGCTTGCCGCACAGCACTTTCACCGCTCATAATTTCGTCTTCTTCGATCTCATAGACCGAAGCTGGCACCGGCCCCATCTGGGACCGGAGGGTTCCGGCGATGAGGTCAGGGCTGTGGCCGAAGGTCCCGATGGCAGTCTCTTTATCGGCGGAGATTTCACCTTCAATGTCGCCGATACCATATTTGATAACATTGCCATGCTCGATAAGAATGGGCAATGGAAGACGCTCATGGGTGGATTAAACGACGGAATCGATGGTCCCGTCAATGCGCTGCTCTGGCATGAGGGAAAGCTGTATATCGGTGGCGAGTTCACCAGTATTGATGGACAACTATCTACTGCGTTTGCGATATGGGACCCGGACACAGGGTTTGAATCGCCACAGGGATTGTTAGAGGGGATGGCCGAAAAAGTAGTAATTCACGATTTTGCAGTTTCCACTGCCCATGGCAATCATATCTATCTTGGCGGTGATTTTGTCATTGAAGGCGACACGGCAATATCAATCAGTGTGGGACGGTTTGATGTCGATGATTCCCAGTTCAAAACCGTCATCGGCTTTCCGTTTGGGGTAGTCTATACGATTCATACAGAGGACTCTGAAGAATGGCAGGACCGGTATGTCATAGGTGGTGAATTCACCGAATTCATCCTCGATGTACAGCAAGGAGGTCCATATTCTTGTTCAAACATTGCGGTGTGTAATTTTATTGATTCGACTGTCGAAGTACCGGCTATAGGAACAAACGGTCCGGTATATGTCGTGAAGCCGCATTCCTCCAATATGAGCCAGCTGCTGGTTGGCGGTGAATTCGATTCGGCCAATGGCGAACACACGGGACCGCTGGCCCGATGGACGCCATCGAGTGACTCCTGGTCGCGATACAATCCGAATATTCACGATGACGATGCTGTGTATGCCATCAGCGACTATATTAATGCACGCTATACCATAGGGGGAGATTTTAAATACATCGATGATTCAGCCCTGGTCAATAGTCTGGTGCAAATCCATCCTCTCACACCAACCAACTGGTGGCCAATGGGAGATGGTCTTATTAATGATGATGGCAAAACATCGATAGTCGCCGATGTTGCCTCCGGTGGTTATCAGGCGTGGTATGCTGTCGGCAGCTTTAACATCGCTGGTGGCCGGCGGGTCAATTATGTGGCAAAATGGGATGATGAACAATGGTCGAGCCTTGGTGGCGGGGTTGACAATTTCCTTCAGGAAGTGGCAGTAACGGAAGATACTGTGTATGTCTATGGCAGCCAAATGACATCTGCGGGCGGCGTGCCGGTAAATAAAATCGCCATGTGGGACGGCAGTCAGTGGCATGCATTGGGCAATGGTCTTCCGGACGGCTTTATTTATGAAATGGAGTTGGACTCATCGGGAAATTTGTATGTCTGCGGCAGTTCACTGGACACCGCCGGGACGACTCCCGTAACCGGTATCGCGAAGTGGAACGGCTCGAATTGGGAAGCCATGGGGGAACTGGGCTGGTCCACCAACACCGGGCGCGTTCGGGATATATATATCGATCCGGAAACGCAGGATGTGTATATCTGCGGAGATTTTGTGACAGCCGATGGCAACCCCTGCAATAAGGTTGCTCGCTGGGATGGCAACTCCTGGTTTCCTCTCGGTGATGACCACATCGGCGATGGCAATCCCTATGTAATCGGCCGGGCACCGAACGGCAGAATTGTGGTTACCGGTTTTTTGGATCGCCCTGAGCTGCGCCAGATGATAACTCCCGGTTCATGGGAAGGATATGCCGGTGGCGTGGCTGTGCCGTCTGTTACTGATATGCTCACTGTCGGTTGTGATTTCTTCATGAGTGGTGATCCGCTGCAGGTGGTTGGCAGCGAAGATAACTTTGTGAATGTTGATAATATCGCACGGTGGGACGGTGACGAGTGGATCGATCTTGCCGGCGGAGAGCTTGTCGGAGGGGATGTTAACAGCATTGCGGCATATGGATCAAATCTCGCCATGGGAGGAAGATTCAGGATTGCCGCAGGCAAACTGGCCAATGGCTTCACGCTCTGGAAAGGTCTGCGCAACACCAGTAACAGCATTGGGCTCTTTGTGACACCGAATTACGACGACACCTTGATAGCCGGTGAAATCTATGAAATAGCGTGGAATACATCCGGCACGACCGCCGAAGAAATTAGCCTTGAAATCTCCTATGACAGCGGCATAACCTGGCAGACGATTGCCAGTAATATCGATGGCCAGCAGGGGAAGATACCGTGGCTGGTACCGGATAATCCGACGATCGACTGCCGGTTGAGGATTTCGGATACGTATGCGTCCTGTGCAAACAAAGTAAGCTGGCCGTTTCATATCATCGATGGACCGACCGAAGATGTGAACTGGCTGAGACGTTTCAGTGGACCGTTCTATCAGGAACCGTTTACCGTCGGCTACCATAGCTGGCCATTTGGCAACACGGGAGCAAATTGCTGGCCCGACAGTGTCGCCCGAAATTACCCCTATCCCGATTGGTTCCGCGATTCTGACCTTCCCGATACGTTAGAGAATTTTCCCCCCTGGAGTCTCTTCGTGGCGGCCTTTGGTGATGACTGGTGTTACCGCAATGGAGATCCGGGACGGGTACGGCCCCGGGCAATGGAGCGGTGGAAGAATATGTTAACCGACTGGGGCGGCAGCTGCCTCGGGTTCTCCAATTCGGCACTTCTCTGGTGGAAACACAATGAATTCAACACCAACCTGGACCTCCCGGACAATTTACTTGTCACCTTTGATATTGGGACATTCGCACGCAATGCTGTCAATAAACACTGGATCTACCAGAATGGTGAAAAACATGTAGATTACAATCGCGAAGTAAAAGACTTTACACCGATGCAAACTCTGGCGGCAATACGGGAGGGATTTGCCACCGGTGACCCGCGTTCACTGAGTTTCTCATGGAAGTCGTGGAAAGATAAGACCGATACCGCCGGCAATAAAGTCGATAGCGTTCTGAAAACAAACGGCCACAATGTGGTGCCGTACGCGATAAAGACCTTTACCGATACAACCGGTATCTATCATATGTATGTCTATGACAGTAACCGACCAAACAACAACAGCCGGTACGCCAGAATAGACTCGATCAACAGCACGTGGACGTTCGAAGCCTATGACATTTATGATACCACCGGACGGTTTGTTCCGCGACTCCCGGTTTCGGAATACATGGGTCTGGCTACCGATGAACGAAAGAATAAGAGTATTGAGAATAATCTTGAGTCTGGTGCGATGTTGTTTGCTTCCTCCACCGAAGAAATACTCATCAGCGACAGTAATGGCCATCAGGTAGGCTATATAAATGGCGAGCCAATAAACACGATACCCGATGCATTCCCGATCATCCCTGACGACCCGGATCGCGAATATGGCTACCCGGATGCCTACTATTTGCCGGAGGGTGATTACAGGATCGAACTGAGTGAATTTGAGCGGGCCCAGACCAGAATAGCTTTCGAGACTGATGACGCTGTCTATGTCTACGAGAGAAAAGACGCTAATACAGATGAAACGGATATGCTTTCGGTCGGCGACGGCCTGGATATTGTCAATTCGGAAAATAAGGTCAAAAATGTATCGGTTACCGGTATTTCATCGGTCGGTGATATCGAGAGATTTGTGAGAATCGATGGATTGCAATACGCTCCGAATGACTCGACGTCGCTTGAATTTGATTCCACCGGAACGATTCAAATCAGAAACTACGGTCAGAGTAAGAACTACTCGCTTTTGCTCTGGTATTCCGATCCCGATATGGATTCCTATACCCAGTCACCAACCACTATTCCCCTGGCAGCGAATTCCACTCATGAATTAGATCCTCCATGGAGCGGGCTGGAAGACAGCAGCATGTATATACGCATCGACGAGGATCAGGACGGCATTGTCGATGATTCCATAATGGTTGACATCATCACTGATATCGACGACGAGTCGGGACAGGGTGTTTTGCCCAGGGATTACATTCTTGGTCAGAACTACCCCAATCCGTTCAATCCATCGACGACAATAGACTTCACACTTCCGGTCCGAAGTCATGTCACGATCGATGTTCTCAACATCCTCGGACAAAAAGTGACCAACCTGCTGGATGAGGTAAGACCGGCGGGGACGCATTCAGTAACCTGGAATGGCCGCGATGGCGGCAACCAGACAGTTGCAGCCGGGATATATTTCTATCGCCTGCAGGTCGATGACCGCTCGCTGACAAAGAAGATGCTGCTGTTGAAGTAAATCATCAAAAAACGCCGGCGGGATTACCCGCCGGCGTAAGGTCATTTGTTGTCAAAACCGAAAATTAACAGACTAATCGCAACTTTCGGTGATCGACCACGTATTGACTCCGTTGGTAACAGTTATCGTAATCACACCATCGTCAAATGCTTCGGTGACATTCCATGATCCAGACAAGGCAACCGACTCACTTGCCCCGATACATGCATGTGAGATTGTACCGGAAAAGGTCAGCACCCCGCTTTGGGGACAGGGCAGCTCTTCCACCGGACTCGCAGCGGCGAGTTCTTCCCCACCACCTGGCTTTGGTAGATGAATATTGGCGTACCCAACATTGTAATCGATAACGGTTGAACAGACAGTCGTATCTGTTTCAACAATGTTTTCATATTCCAGGTCAGCCGAGATATCACCGGTACCGTTGATGACCAGAATCGAATCACCGGGATTTTGCTTCGTGATAGTGATATCATGATGCATGACAGCCTCATTGATCATCTCACCGGCGGCGTTCAGTGTAAAGACACTATGTATAGACGTCGTCGAATCATCAACGGGATATTGCACAACATTATCGCCATGCTTAAACTGGAGAGAATCAACAAAGGTGAACGTGAGCGTATCTTCACCATCCACTTCTACAGAAGATCCCGATATATACCAATACTCGCTGGCGGCATGGTATGCGATCGTATATTCAAGTTCAGACCCTGGTTTAAAATATGATTTCGCAGCGGGGATTCCCTCAAAAACATCGCCGATGAACATAAACGACAATTCAACCATACCGCCGTTTTGTTCATTTATGCCGCCAAACTCCTCTAAGAACGTCAGATATTGAGGATCATTGGGATCACCCGGACCGGTGCCGTTATCTTCATCCGAACATCCCCAAATGATAAAGGCCGCTAACAAGGCTAAAATGACTAACGGCCAGGTCTTTCGATAGTTCATGCTCCCTCCTGGTTTTCATCGCCCATCTCGAAGTCTCAAGTGGCGTTTTAAAAGTAACGCTTCAATTAATTGCTTACATGAAGTATCGGTTTTAAAGACAATTTTTTTACATAACCGGAGGTAATGTCTCTTTGTTTACCGCTACCCGCATATGCGATGCGTCCTCTATCAGAAATCCGTACAATAGTCAGGGGTGCATACCATATACAGGCAGCGGTCTGGTATTGAAAATCACATTAGCAATCAACCATCGCAATCTTCAGTGACTGACCACGATGTATTGCCGCTGGTAACGGTGACAGTGACGTTGCCATTGGCAAACGTCTGCGAGACGTTCCAGACGCCGTTGAGCGTCTCGACATCATCTTCAGCAGCAGTACTGCAGGAATGCATAATAATGCCGTTGAAATTGATCGCACCGCTTTCCGGGCACGGCAAATCGTTTTCGGCGTCACCGGCACTTAAATCAACACTATTATCTATTGCTGTGCGATCCAGCACCACGTTGGAGTACGCTATACCATAGCTGAGTGCAGTGTAGCAACTGGCTGTATCGGTCCCGATGATATCTTCGTATTCCAGATGCACACCGATAATACCGGTGCCGGAAATCGACAGCCACTGGCTGCCGGGTTCGCTGATGGTTATTGAGATATCCTGAGTAACTTCGCCCGAGACAACACTCTGGCCGGCGAGATAAAGAGTGAAGACGCTGTGGACAAAGGTGATCGAATCTTCATCCGGGAATTGGACAGTTTGGTCGCCATGACGGAACGAAAGCGAATCAACCAGTTCGAAACTGAGCGTATCGCCGCCGTTGGCATCCATGTATGCCCCGCTGACAAACCAATACCCGGATGTCTCATGGTATTCAATAATGTACTCAAGCCCAAACTGCGGCTTTTTGACGATATTTTTCGCCGGAAGACCTTCCATAATGTCTTTCATGAACATAAAGGTCAACTCAACCATATCGCCGGTCTGATCATCCATACCTGAAAATTCGTCAACAAAATCGAGGTATCGGGGATCCTGAGGATCGCCCGGGCTCAGGACATCGTCGTCGCTGGAACATCCCAGCAGGCCGATAATCAACGAGGCGGTGAGAAGTATATAAAAAATTGAAACGCGTTTCATGATGCCTCCCTTGGCGGTGATTTCAAGGCAGAAAAAATGCCGGCCAGCCTGTTGAGGACGTACATTGTCCCGGATAAGACCGCCGGTATCTGCCTTTTATCTTAGTTATCGGAGGCAACGTTGAATTTTTAAAGTCACCTGCCCATATTCATGTGATCTGTATAGACAGGTAAATTTGTTCAACAGTTGAGCAGGATTATTGCCGGGCAGCGGTACCGCCATAAATGCCGAGATCCGATGGCGAACCATCGTGGTCGGTTATCTCGCCATGACCGGCGTCGATTGCCGGAGAGTTTGGTCTGAGGTGAAAGTCATTCTCGCCCTTGAACATCGGATCAACCGAGAGATTGCCGTGTTGACCGGTTATATCCGGCATATCCTCGTAATTGCCCGCTTCATTTCCCCAGACCAGATTATTGGCAAACACCCAGTTATCCGGATCGCCATAGTTCCATACCCCGACACATGGACACACCCATTTTTCCCGCCAGCCGTTGTTCACGATGATATTGTTCACAAAGCGTCCGCGGCATTCCGGGGACCAGGGCGCTACACCGCAGTTGCCATTGTGAGAGACGACATTATTGACGGCATCGAGATACGATTGACCGGTGGCGATGATTCCCCAACCGAGATTATCAAAAACGAGATTATTATGAGCGATGACGGTAGAGGTCCCAAAAGCGCCGATGCCTTTCCAATAGCCGGAGATATCGTTTCGGAGCGCGGTGCATTTGGCATCCCAGGTCACCCCGATGCCGACCCCGCGACCGTCCTGAATGACACAATCGGAGATTATGGCGACCGCCCCGCGATACAGCGCGACACCATCCCAGCCGTTATTAAAAATATGAGAGTTTGACAGATAAATTTCGGCGCCCTCGCGTCCGAACAAACCGCCGATACCGACGACGACACTGTCGAGGCGGTGCGTGTTATTCTCGATGCGGCAATTATCGACATGCAGGCGCGTCTTGCGGACGACGATCCCGGCATCGGTCGCTTCACCCGAGCTGTCGCGGATACCGCCGGTGATAGTCAGATTGCACAGGCGTGAGGTGCCGGCATTCTCGACATAGAAACCATAGCCAGCCCCGGTAACCAGAGTGGCCGACTGATCCACCGGTCCGATTAGCGTCAGCGATTTATTGCGGATGGCGAATCCGACTGTTGCCGTCACTTCGGTGGCATGTTCGGCGCAGTTGCCACAAGTCGGCTCGATCATTCTTGCCGGGCGGGCATAATACAGACCGCTTTCGAGAAATATCGTGTCGCCATCGCCGACGGCCTCAATAGCAGCCACGAGATTATGTGAGGGCGGGCGGGTGTCAACCGGGTAGCCAATTGCTCCGGTATCAACCGGGAGGACAGCATCGGGGGATAGTGTCACCCAGCCCGAGGTCTGCCGGGAGCCCTGACATCCGGCAAGCGCGGTAACCAAAAGAAACAACGAAACGGCGAAACAAACGCGAAAGGTCGGCATCTTTCCTCTCCTGATATATGCTGCCGCTATTCCCGGAAGAAAAAGCGGAAACCGTGGGCAGTACCATGTTGACCGCGATAATGCTGCAGCAAAAAACCGACTGCGGCGAAGCCGGCGACGATGATTGTCGCACCCAACAATATCAAGGCAACGGGGAGTCTATAAGAATCAGCCAACCAACCATAAATCGGCGCGCCGATGACGTACACAATCGCGCTCCCGAAACCGACACCCGACAGCAGAGTTGCCCGCATGGATGAATCGACTTCCTGATTGATAATTTGATTCATCTGTGGTCGCAGTGATCCCCAGACTGCCTGATACGCCAACGCAACGACAACGCCGCCAAGATTCTGCAAGAAAGCCCAATAGACATACACCCCTCCGACAATCAAGGGGAGAACTATAAAATACACTTTATAGCCAAGAATTGATTCTATTTTTTCAGAGAAATAGGATGCTGTCGCGGCGCTCATCAGCCAGAAAAAATAGACCACTCCGAAATACTTGATATCGATCCCGGCCCGAATCAGATATGGCTGTGAGAATTTATGGCCGATAAGCAAAAAGCCCATAATAATCGAAGCCAGTACGATTATCCCCAGAACAACCCGGTTTGTTTTTAAGATGCCGAAGGCCGATGACACCAGTTTGCGAGTCGAGGGTCGGTTCTTAATTTCTTCTTCGGAGCGCGGCGGTTCAGCAGCCATGGCGATGACCAGAAAAGCCAGAAACGACGCAAAGGCCGAAGCAATATACGGGATCGTCAGTTCTTCTGCGGCCAGAAAACCGCCCAGAAGACCGCCAATGCCCCAGCCCAGCAGATTATACATGTAGCCGCGACCCTCGATTTTGCGATATTCATCGGCACGGCCGGCGGCTTTGAGAGTATCGAATATAAAGGCCGAATCAGAACCGGAGATAAACGCCATCCCGGCGCCATGGCAAACCATCCCGAGTGCATAGAATCCAATATGACCGCCGAAGGCGATACAGGAGAAACCGGCGGCATTCAGCAGCGTCCCGAGCATCAAAACCGGTTTTCGGCCCCATCGATCGGAGAGGACACCGGAGGGAAGTTCGAGAGTAGTCTGGACGGCGGTATCGATGGCGTACAATAACAAAATCGCCGAATAGCTCAAATCACGAACGAGGAAAAAGACAGCATAGATCGGCAGCCAGAAGGAAAGATTGGCGAAGAGCTGGAAGGCATAGTAACCGAGAATGTTGCGATTCGGCCATTCCAGGGATTTGGGCTTTGGGTCCGACATCAGTCTTTGGCGGCCTGCCTGAACCGCTTTTTAAGTAACAACTTATAGCGCGCATCGAACCCGTTTTTGGAGCAGCGGCCACAGGAGGCCATCCGGAGCCGTTTCTGCCTCGGATATTCGGTCAGGCAATGGGGGCAAATATAAACATATCTGGGCGGTTTGCGCAGGCTGGGGTGTTCGGTCGCACGAATCGATGCTCCAATGCGTTTGGCCACTCGCTTGAAGGCGGCATCATGCCTGAGATGAATAATGTGAATCATCTCATGTTTCAGAGTATCATACACTTCCTCGGGAAACACCGTGTGGTATTTAACCGAAAGACGAATTTCTCGTTTCCCGGGATAATAAGCACCAGCCACCAGCATCCGCTTCGACCAGGTAATTTTGACCCGGGGCAGTTTGCTGTCGAAGTATTGGCCATTGTAGATATCAAACATTCGATACAACTCGGCAATGTCCGGAAGTTCCGGAGGCTTTTCGCGCGAGTTTTTTACCCGGGTCGACACCGCCGGCGCCGGGCCGGCGATGTCAAACAGGTCAAAATTGGCCGGTGATGTCTGACGACGCTGCATGTTTACCTAATGGCTCTCCTCAACAGCCAGAATTGAATTTACTGTTTCCTTCGCCTCGGGGTACGTCAGGGTGACAGTAAACGCTCCGCGACTATCTCCGATTGAATATCCGGTAGCCTGATCATCGGGGTAATTCTCAGCGATGACCATCTGCAGACTATCGGAAAAGCCGGCTGGGTCGCCATGGCAACGCAGGCAGCGTTCGCTGATAATAATTTCCTTCATGTAGCGAAAAACTGTTGGTTCTCCTTCGGCTGACACAACTTCACTGTGGATATCAGGCGCGGATGCAGTCGAAGAGGCAAATGTTTGCAATACTGCCGTTTCGAAGTCATCGGGCGCATTCTGCGGATTGCGGATTTTCATTGCCACCCGGCCGATCGTCAGTCCGGGCAATTGCGATAGACTATCGGCCAGATGCGGCGCGATCGTGCGGCAGGCGCCAACCACACTGGTGGGTCCGCCTTCAGCCATAGCCGCCAGCATCTCCCGCTGCATCATGCCGAAAAATTGCCCGATTACTTCTTCAGATGCCATCTCGGCCTTAACCTTATCGAAATCAACAGCTTGATCCTGCTGACCGGCGCATGATACCAGCATCACAGCCAGCGCCATGATTACAAAGATCCGTTTCATAATTCTCCTCCCATTAGCCAACCTTTACATTAGTACCGAGTACATCAAAAATCAAGTTTAACCATGACCGGCATTATCGCGAATTAGTTGACAGTACCATAAATTCGAAATATATTCGGCTTTTTAGCACAGGGAGAGTCATGCGCGAAGTCGACGTAACCCCCGAACTGGTTGCCGAACACGGCCTCAATGAAGAAGAGTATACACGCATCAAGAAGATCCTTGGCCGTGAGCCTAATTTCACCGAGCTGGGCGTCTTTTCGGTCATGTGGTCGGAGCATTGTTCTTACAAAAATTCGATCAAGCTGCTGAAAACACTGCCCCGGACCGGCACTTATCTGCTGGCTGAGGCTGGTGAAGAAAATGCCGGGGCAGTTGATATCGGTGATGGCCTTGCGTGTATTTTTAAAATCGAATCCCATAATCATCCCTCGGCGGTGGAACCGTATCAGGGGGCAGCCACTGGTGTCGGCGGCATCCTGCGCGATATTTTCACGATGGGCGCCCGGCCGATCGCGGCGCTGGACTCGCTTCGTTTCGGATCACCCGATAATGCCCGCGTGCGATATCTGCTCGATGGCGTCGTGCGGGGAATCGGCGACTACGGCAATTCCTTCGGCGTCCCGACTGTGGCGGGTGAAGTTTATTTCGATCCGGCCTATACCGGCAATCCCCTGGTCAATGCCATGGCGGTCGGGATTGTCAATACCGATAAACTGGCCTCAGCAACCATGAAGGGCACTGGCAATCCGGTCATGATCGTGGGGTCATCGACCGGCCGCGATGGTATCCACGGCGCCACGTTCGCCTCGGCCGAACTCAATGAAGAAAGTGAATCAAAGAGGCCATCGGTGCAGATAGGCGATCCCTTCACTGAAAAACTGCTGCTGGAGGCCACGCTCGAGATTATCGACGAAGACTTGATTATCGGCATCCAGGATATGGGCGCGGCAGGTATAACCTGTTCCTGCACCGAGATGTCAGCCAAGGGCGGTGTCGGGGTTGAGATTGATCTGAAGGATGTGCCGTTGCGCGAACCGGGTATGACACCATATGAAATACTTCTCTCCGAATCACAGGAGCGCATGCTGGTCTGTGTCAAAAATGGCAAAGAAGAACGGGTAAAAGAGATATTCCGTAAATGGGACCTTCATTCACAGACTATCGGGCGTGTCACTGACGATGGCATGTTTCGGGTGAAACTCAATGGCAAGCAGGTGGCCGAGATACCATCGTATGAACTGGTTCTCGGTGGTGGCGCACCCGTCTATACGCGCGAAACGAAAAAGCCGGATTATATCGGCGAGCTGGCGCGGCTTGACCTGGCGACTATTCCCGTCAGTGGCAACTGGAACGATATTCTTCTCACCCTGATCGGATCGCCCAATATCTGTCACAAGGGCTGGGTCTTCGACCAGTATGATTCAATGGTCCGCACGAACACTGCGGTTGGGCCGGGCAGCGATGCGGCAGTCATGCGACTTCGCAAAACACGTAAAGCGCTGGCCATGACCACCGATTGCAACGGCCGATATTGCTATCTCAACCCAAGACGCGGAGCGATGCTGGCGGTTTCGGAAGCGGCCCGGAATATTGCCTGTAGTGGCGGTAAGGGCATAGCGATCACCAACTGCCTCAATTTCGGGAATCCGTATCATCCTGAGATTTACTATGGTTTCGCCGAAGCAGTCGCCGGTATGGGTGAGGCCTGCCGGGTTTTCGATACCCCGGTCACCGGCGGTAATGTCAGTTTTTATAATGAAGATCCCAATCGGGCGGTATATCCGACACCGACTATCGGGATGCTGGGTATTGTCGAGGATTTAGACCATATCACGACGATGGAATTCAAGGCCAACGGCGATGAGATATACCTGCTGGGAAAAACCAAAAATGAAATCGGAGCATCGGAGTATTTATCCCAGATTCATGGCCAGATTCGCGGCGAGATACCCTCGCTTGATCTTAATTATGAGAAGAAATTGCATAACACTGTCCTGGAGATGATCAAAACCGGGCTGGTGAAATCGGCGCATGATTGCACTGAGGGTGGTCTGGCCGTCGCCCTGGCCGAATGCTGTATCGGCAATCGGGAGAAGATGATCGGGGCCAGAATAGAATATATGGTCGATGGCATCCGCACCGATGCTCTTCTCTTCGGCGAGTCGGCATCGCGGATTATCGTTTCCGTTCCGGCTGGAAACAGCGCCAAAATCACCGGGATAGCCGGCCAGTACGGCATCGCTTGTGGCCTGATCGGTACAACCGGTGGTGATTCGCTGGTGATAAATAATTACATCGCTCAGCCACTGGCGGTGTTGGCTGAGGTTTATTTCGAATCTCTGCGTTCTCTCATGGAACGGCATGTTGTTGCCTGACAACTATTGAGACTGGATTCTCGGGGCGAAACTTCGTATACTTGATTTCGCCATGGCGATTTATTTTGTATCCGATGCGCATCTGGGCTCAAATGATCCCGAGCGCGAACAGCTCAAGTTATCTCATCTTTTTTCTCTATTCGAGAAGATCCGGACCGACGGTTCCTGCCTGTATATTCTCGGCGATTTGTTTGATTTCTGGTTCGAGTACAAGAACGCTATTCCCAAACAACACCTGAAAATCGTCTTTAAAATAGCTTCGTTGATCGATGACGGTATCGATGTGCATTATATAACCGGCAATCATGATTTCTGGCTCGGTGATTTCCTGACCCGCGAAGTTGGGGTCACCGTCCATCGCGATCAGGTTGAAGTCACTGAAGACGGTCTGAAGCTGCTGTTGATTCATGGCGACGGCCTCTCCCCCGGCGACTGGAAATACCGCGTGTTTGTGCGGGGACCATTGCGCAACAGGCTTGCAATCGCATTGTATCGTCTGCTGCCGGTCGATATCGGGATACCTCTGGCCAAGGCGGTATCATCGACATCCCGCAATCACACGTCTGAGCGTAAAGCCGATTTTTTAAAAGATTATGAAGTTTTCGCCGAGAAAAAAATCGCCGAGGGATTCGATGCCGTCTTAATCGGACATACTCATGTCCCGATTGAAAAACGCTTCGTGAACGGCGTCTATATCAATACCGGGGATTTTATTCATCATTTCACCTACGCTAAACTGACTGATGGAAAAATATCGCTGGAATTTATGGACGGCGCAGTATCGTCGGGGTGAAAAATTCCCGTCGGAATGGGGGGAAACCATTCCGACGGGCTCCTGTAAAGAGTAAGAGACATTACTCTTATTTGATGGTGCGGCCGTTGGTCGCACCTGATTTTTTTACATATCTTCCATTTGCCGACGGATATATGTCGGGACTTCGAGGTTGTCGCTGTCGGCGAAGACCGGCTGACTAATCCGGTGGCCATTGCCGCCATTGTTTGATTCCGAAGTCCGTGCGGCAGCAGTCGATTTTAACACGACTTTCTGGATTTTATCTACTTTTCCAAACAGATCAGTCGGCACGACTTCGGTATGCTGCTCCTCCGTGCGTGTCTCCACCGAGGTGCCGCTGCCGAATCCGGTGGCAATGACAGTCACCCGGACGCAATCTTTGAGGTTTTTATCAATGACTGCGCCGACGATGATGTTGGCGTCGGCTCCGGCGGCATCATAGATTTTCGAGGTGGCATCGTTGACATCAAACAGTGTCATGTCGGGGCCGCCGGTGACATTGATCAGCACGCCCTTGGCGCCGGTGATCGAGACGTTTTCCAGAAGTGGCGAGGAGATCGCATCCTGCGCGGCGGTTGAGGCCTTTTCTTCACCCGAGGCCTCTCCGGTACCCATGAGGGCGTCACCCATCTCGAGCATAACCGTCCGTACATCGGCAAAGTCGCAGTTGATCAAACCCGGTACAGTAATCAAATCGGAGATGCCCTTGGTGGCCTGGTAAAGGGTATCGTCGGCGATGCCGAAAGCATCGGTCAGCAGAGTATTGCGATCGACAATACTCAACAGGCGCTGGTTGGGAATACGTATAAGCGTATCGACATACTGTCTGAGTTCTTCGATGCCCTCGTCAGCCCGGTTGATTCGTTTCTTGCCCTCGAAGT
>CAZGLR010000067.1:0-18920 GCA_964526635.1 uncultured Ignavibacteriales bacterium
CAAAGGTCTGAAAGTGTAAGCGGAACGCACCCGGTCGCCGGGTGCGGTATGGGGTTTGTTTTTAGGGTAGAGGATTGGCGCGCCCCTGAAGGGGCGCGCCACAATGAGTTGCGGCGGATAAAATCAGCCAGATAAAGCCGGATATCGCCGGATCAAGTCAGGTACAGCCAGATAAAGCCGGATATAGCTATCACAGATAAGCCCTAAATGACGGCGAGGATAATCAGCAGGATCAAGCCGGATATAGCCGGATCGGGTCAGATACCGCCAGAACGAACCAGATACAGCTATTACCGGTAGCCCCAGATGACGGCGTAGATAATCAAAAAGATTAGCGAGATGCCTGTTATCAGAGCCAGGGTGCCAAAGATGCGGGCTGCTTTGACCAGTACCGGAGGCAATGGTTCGACCAGGTGCTTCTTGATATCATGGCGCGCCATGAGTTCTTTATATTCACGGGGGCGGTCCTGCTTGAGTTCTTCGATCGGGACGCGGCCGGTGAAGATGACCGTGTCCATCGGGAATTTCTCCGGTCGGAAATGGGTATTGAAGAAGTGCACGGTGAAAATAAAGGCTGTCGCCAGCAGCGCTTCATCCGAGTGAATGATGGTCGCCACATTGATGATCCATCCCGGTAAAAACAGGGTGAAGAATTCCGGGAACCAGAGCATGAGTCCGGTCGAGCCGATCACAGCCACACCCCAGAAGACCGCGAAATAGTCGAATTTTTCCCAATAGGTCCAGCGACCGTATTCGGGCCGTTTACCGATCCCCAGAAACCACTTGATTGACTGGCCGGCTTCTTTGACATCGGTCCAGTTGGGCATCATGGAGTTGGCTCCGAAGAGAATTTCTTTCCATGATTTCTTCTGTTTGATCTTAGTCCGGATGACGTCGATGATGTGGATGAAGAAATAGGCAAAGGTGATCAATGCGGCCACCCGGTGAATAAAGCCCGTCGATTCGAAGCCGCCGAGTACTCCCGAGAGGAACTGGGCCCATCCGGCATAAGAGAACTTGAGGATCATGCCGGTTACGGCCAGGGCCAGGAAGCTGATAATAACCATGATGTGCAGTACGCTGTGGAGTCGTTTGAAGCGGCGGTATTCCAGACTGCCTTTGTATTTACGGCGCAGTTTTTTGTGCTCTCTCATCATCTGGAAAGAACGCGGCAGCCACATCAGGGTGTGGATCATTGCCACCACCAGGGTGCCGACCAGCAGGGTCGTCATGAACCAGAAGGTGTAATATAAAATCGGGTACTTGTCTTTATCGTGATGGGTGGCGTGGGTTAAATAACCGGCGAACTGGCGGTGGGAGCCCTGGTGGCATTCGCCGCAGGTTTCGACGATATTGGCCCGCGACAAGGTTGAATGCGGATCCGCTGGTGGCAGTATTTTGTGTGAGCCATGGCAGTCATGGCAGCGGGCGGCGTCTTCATACCCAAGCCGCGAAACTTTGCCGTGGTGGGTATCGAAATAGCTTTCGGTAACGTCTTCATGACAGCCGCCGCACTGGCGAATCATCTGTTCCTTGAAGCCCTCGGCATCGGTCCGGGTGATGACGTGCGAGTTATGGCAGTCGCTGCAATTGGGCAGGTGCTCCTCGGTATCGGAAACGACAGGAGAATGGATACTGGTAACGAATTGTTCGTAGATGCCGTCGTGGCACACCGCACAGGTTGTGGCGATGTTGGTATCATAGACGCTCGAGAGGGGATTCTCCGAGGGGAGAATCATGTGGGCGTTGTGGCAATCGGTGCACATGGCGGTGACGAGGAGTCCGGATTCGAGCAGGCCCTTGCCGTGGATGCTCATTTCATAGCTGACGATGACATTGCTGTCCGGATAATTAACATTTCGGACAGCGGCAACCTGGCCGGAGGCATGGCACTTGGCACAGAGGTTCGGTACATTGCGGGCAAAGGTTTGTGATTTCGGGTTGGTGTGATCGCGGATGCTGTGGGTGCCATGGCAGTCTTCGCAAACGGGGGCATCAGGATCGCCGCGATCGGCCAATTGACCATGAATAGACTGGTTGTGGGCAATCACTTCCTGACTGTGACAGATACTGCAATCGACCTTTGGCGGAACCGTCGCGCAGGGGCGCTGGAGGTGCGGGCTGGCGCCGGTGTGGCACTGGGCGCAGGTAGTATTGCGATGGATCGAGTTGTGGTATTCATCGATATCGACGTAGAGCGAGATGGTTTCGCCATCGCGGGTCATGGTTAGATTCGGATTCCGGTGGCACTCCATACATTCCTGATTCGAGATTTCACCATAAAAGACCTTACGGATTTCATGGGGCTGATGGCAGTCGACACAGACCGGGATTTTATCCGGTTCCTGCTGCCAGAGTTCGCCCTTGATGATCTGTTTGTGCACCTGTTCGATACGACCGTGGCAGGCTTTGCAGGTGGCGGCAATACTGGTGCGATGAATACTGGAACGCTCGTCGGTATGCGGCAGGACATGATGGGCGGTATGGCAGTCGGAACAGACAGCGGTGACAGTCAGGCCCTGATGCAGCAAACCAAAGCCGTGGATCGACTGTGAGTAATGGAAAAAGATGCTGTCCTGCGGGATATCGTATTTTTGAGTTACCTCGGTGCCTTCTTTATGGCAGGTGCCGCACATGGTCGGGATGTTGAATTTATCCACCTGCGACCTGGGGTTGCCGGGGGAGGACATTGTGCCCGGTATGACAATCCCAGCAGCGCGGGGCAAGTTCTTCGCCGGCTTTGACCGCCTGGCCATGGAGCGATTCTTCGTAGATGGCGGCGATATCGTCGTGACACATATCACAGGCGACCGGTTCGAGGTTTTCCTCATGGGGCCAGTCCTCGAAGCCGTCGAGGTCCTGGTGGCAGAAAATACAGTCCAGGTCGCTATGGACGGAATTTTGAATTTTTTCGAGATCAACAAAGACCGAGGTGTTATTGCGGTCGCGCACGAGTTCGGGGTCTTCGTGACACATCATACAGTCTTCAGTGGTCTGTGCCGCAAGGTGCGCCGGGAACGACAACAACAGGAAAAATGGCAAAACGGCAATAAGACAGACGTTAGCCATCGTTATTATCCGATTGGTCTTTTGATACATGCTCATTACACCATGTTCCCGTTTTGTTGTCATCACATGAAGGGACAGGCGGCTCCCTGTCAAGGACCGCCTGTCCGACTGTCAACGCAAGGTGTTAGAATCTAAAGCGCAATCCGGCCCTGGTGAGAAGCAGGGATCCGGATTCGTCGCCATAGACATAGATACCGTCATCGTTCAAATCAGCATAATCGATTTCACCGGTCAGGGTGACCATCGGGGTCAACCGGTATTCGGCGGCCAGACCCAGTCTGAGGATCTGGTAATCGAGATTTGAATAACCGGGTGTTTCATCGAAATGCAAATCATGATGCGGGAGTTCATCCGGCTCGAGATAGACCGACCGGTCGGGGAAATCAACATCTTCCATCCCGGTGGTGGCCATGGTGTAGTTGACCATACCGGTCAACTGCAGCGATGGAATCGGCAGCACAGTGATGGAAGCGAAAAGATTATGCGACTCGGTCGTGTAATCATTCATCGTATAGGCTGAGCCGAAGTGCTCATCGAGGATCATATCGGTACCTTCGACACTCACGGTGTCGTTAAACATATGCCCCCCTCAGCCATCGAAGAGGGGTACTGTTATCGGTCCTCGTGATTTATAATACTGGAACCAGTATCCACCGCTGAGGAACACGTTCTGTGTCGCCGTATAGGCGACATTGGCGTAGGGATTGAACATGGTGTGTTCGACATCGAGTGAATCGAGTTCGGTATTCTGATCAAAGAGGAACCGTCCTCCGGCACTCAACGTCAGTTTATTATTGGGTTTGAAGTCAGAGGCAATCTCGAGTTCGTGTTTGATGGTCGGTTCGGAGGTTATGGCCTGGTAGCGAAGAGCTTCACGCTGGTGGTAGAAAGAGAAGCGGTTGGATGGGGTAACATCCCGCATCAGTGCTTCGCGTCCGCGTTCTTCAAACAGGCCGCGGCCGGAAACAAAGGGATCATCAATCTTCTCGAGGCGGTATTTACCCCGGAAGGAGTAGCGAAGCCCCTTGCGGTAGCGGACTTTGAGCTGGCCGATAAATTTATTGGTGGTGTAATCGCCCGCAAACTCGGGATAGTTGTATCGCAGGGTTTGATCCCATCCGGCCAGCACCGAGAGCGTGATTTTCGGTGTTAACCGGGTAATCACTTCGGCCGAGGCGTCGAATTCACGGCGCGACAGGGTCGAGTACATGATGTAGTCGAAATCGACTGTTCCGCGGAATGGCATCAGGTCGATTGCGGCCTCATCGCCCTCGGTTTTGCTGCCACCGACCTCGGCCATCAGCCGGGTTTTCTTTGAGAGCAGCATGGCGTATTTAAGGCGACCGCCATAGCGGATAGTCTTGAATTCATCGCCGGTAAAATTAGGCCGCTGATTATCGACCCGATTATAGAACAGGCCGAGATTGTAATGCCCCGGTCCGATATCACCCTTGGATTTCAGTTTGTGTGATTGTTTCTGAATTTCCGGAAGCTGATTGATAGCCAGCAGGGTGTCGTCGTATTGCAGTCGTGATGAGAATTCGCCATCAGAACCGCCGTTCACAGGGTGGCGGCCGTTGTCGTAGTAGAACAGCACATCCGGCGTTTCGGAATTGAAATGGCGGTAGCCGAATTCATAGCCGACCAGTTGTTCGGCGATTTTGCCCTCGAGGCCGGCCATAACCTGATGGCTTTCCTTATTGACTTCGCTGGGGAAAGTCTCCAGGTGGCAACTGAAGCAGTGGTTGCTTCCGATAGCCTGCTTGTGGCCATCGGTCAAAATCGAGCGATGCGCAGCCATGAATTTGACATCATGCTGTCGCGACAGCAGGATTTCGACCTGGCTCATGATTTCCTGCCGGTGGGTGGAATAATCGAAACCGATGTCATTGAGCGTATGCGTCAGCATTTTTCCACCGGGGCTGCTGCCGAGCCATTCGCGGGCCGAGGCGTTTTCGAGCAGGTCCGCCTGGCCCTGATGAGTCAGCGAGCGATATTGCACATCGGCCTTATACGACCAGCCCATAGTTCGATCGAGCCGGAAGTTGATGTTTTCTTCATCGAGGGAGTGGGTAGTCAGGCGCGTCAGAGCGTCATCGACAATCCAGACACTGCCAATCGAAAATTCCGGATAGATTTCTTCCATGACCTTGCCGTATTCACTGATTTTCTTGCGATAGCCATCGAAATCTTTGTAATGCGCGCCGAGCCATATGTTGTGTTTGGCTGTGACGCTCTCGTCAGCCAGAAGCGGGGCGGCCATCAGGCCCACCAGAAGGCCGACACACAGATATAGTACTGATCGTTTCATATCGGTCTCCTATCGGGTGAGGGCGTTACCGCCGGTTGACATTGTCTGTGACGGGTGATCGCTGCCATGGATGACGGTGTGGCACTGGGTGCACTTGGTCAGCATCCCGGCTTTGAAGCCATCGGGGGTCGAAACGTCGGCTCGTTCGGGCGCCTGCGGCGTTTCAAAAGCGCCATCGACACTCTCGAATGCGGCGTGGAAGTGCATAGAATGGCAATTCAGGCACAGGGCTGGTTCAGTCTGCTTGAGCAAATTATTGGCCACAGAACCATGGGGTACATGGCAGAGCCCGCAATCCTCGCTGGCCGGAGCATGTTCATAGAGGAACGGCCCCTCGTATTGCGCATGACAGCCGAAACAAAGCTCACGACCGGAGTCGTCCATGGCCAGTTGCACCTCGCCGCCGTGCGGATTATGACAGTCGGTGCAATCGAGCTTGCCCTCGCCGATCGGGTGATGCGACGGCATAAAAATTTGCGACCGAACATCGGAATGGCACTTAAAGCAGGTTTCCGAAACAGGCGCGGCACCGGCATTGGCGGCGCTGAGATGAATGCTGTGACAGTCGCTGCAGGTGACATCGGCATTGCGATGCGAAGCGAATTCCCAGTCGCCCATAGCATGGGAATTATGGCAATTCAAACACAGATTGTTGTCGGTAAACGGATCATGTTTGGCCGGATTATAGATGGACTCCGGCGTCATTTCATCGATATGCATGGTGCCGTCGCCATGGCATGATTCACAGCTGTATTCCGCGTCAGCGGAATTGCTGAGATAGATGCCGTGGGCAGTGTGCCTGAATCCCTCGCCGACCTCTTCATGGCAGGCGGTGCAATCCTCGTTGGCAATCCCGGCCAACGCCGGCCCCGACAGGCAAAACACAAGGGCCAGGAGCCAGAGCGCGATGCTCGGGGGGCGGCGCCAGGGATGCGTCGATATGAGTACCCTCATTATTCTCTCCCGTAGTTAGTTAGTGCTAACTATCCTCTCTCTGTATGTATTTTTTTTTTCATGTTCATTCGATTCAACCGGAAGTGCTTTCCGGCGTCATTTTCAGACCGTCGATATATATCGGGATATTGTTTTCCATAACTTCGCTGCCGGCATAGGTGGTGCCGTAGAACCCCTTCCACATGGAAGCGTTGAGCGCACAGTCGAAGACCATACCGATAAAGCAGCGGGCGGTGATTTCGTTGTTTTTGGCTTTTATCAGTCTCGCGTTGTACAGGCGGTCAAGCTGTGCTTTGAGAAAATCCACGTAGGGTACACGTAGGGCGCGATAGACCTGCCGGGCTTTGGCATGTTCCCGCAGGGTTGAATAGAGCAGAAGGCGGTAGGATTCCTTGTGGGATTCGAAGAACTCCATGATGTGTTCGGCTAAGCCGAACATGATCTGGTCGAGGTAGGTGGTCTTTTCAAGGCGCGTGAAGATGGAATGGAAATCGAGTTTGTCGACAAGGGAATCAAGGACAGCGTCGTAAATACTGTCTTTGGATTCGAAATGTCGGTAGAGGGCCGGTTCGCTAATACCACAGGCTTCGGCCAGTTGTTTGACCGTGACTCTGTCGTATCCGAAATGGCTGAACAAGCGGGTAGCCTCTTGCAGGATTTGATTTTTACGATCGCTTGCCATAGCCGTTGCCCTTAAGTTAACACTCACTAACTAAATATATTTATCGGTATCAGGCAAGAAAAAAGTGGTCGGAAAGTCCAGATTTTTGTGATTTTTTTCACTAAAGAAAAATAGGGCGAAATTTGTATGGGATTTGTTAAGGCGTTGAACAGTAATAATATAAGAAAATGATAAAATATTAGCTTATGGGCAGTCGTGATCCATAATTAAACAGGTAGCAGGTATGATGATGTTGCCGAAAGGAGTATGTCATAAAAATGTTGTAATAGATAGCACAAGCGCCCCGGGAGAGCGGGGCGCTTGTGCGACATTGAAGTCATTCCAGATGAGGGTATTTGGGGCGGCTTCTAATGGGCCGCGATAATTGTTGGGTTACCCTTGCCGGTCGGTGGATTCAGGTAGTCAATGGCGGATTCCAGCAATGCTTTGGCGTAGTCATAATTATGAACACCAAGCGATTGATCTTCGAGGACAAACAGCCAGTTGTACACGGCTCCCGCGGAGTCGGCGGTGGCCACGGTCCGATCAACCGGTTCACCATCGTCAAGCAGATTGGCCGCAACAAGCAGGGTTTCGAGTTGGTCGAGGAGGGCCTGGATTTCTGTTTGTTTGTCTTCGTAATCGAAGTCGGTGAGGGTAGCGTCGTGGCATTCGTGGCAGCCATAGATGTTCTGGTGGTCGGCGGTATCTTCCATGACAAAACTGTGGCCGCCGGTCAGGTAATAAGATCTGGCCATATGACAATCCAGGCAGCCGTTGTCGGCCAGGTTGGTATGCGGCGAGTTGCCATAGGTTTCGCCGGCATATTCATAGGCGTTGGTACCGGCGAGCATATCGGCCTGATTGCTGTGATGGGGCCCCCAGCGGGAGTTAAGACTAACGCCATTGGTCACATAGGTGTCGACATCCTGGCGGCTCTGATGACAGTCGGCACAAATATTGGAGTTGGCGTAATCGTAAAGATCACCGTTTTCGAGCGCCACGGCGCTTTCCACGCGAAGTCCCAGGGTGCCGGTGCTGTGCGGTTCGTGGCAGGTAAAGCAGTCGATATTGCTGAAATGATCGACATTGTCGGTGTTGCCGCCGGTATGGCGGGCGACGAAGCCCTCATTGGTATGGCACCGTTCGCAGGCTCCATAGAAACTGTTATTCAGGTGATTTCGTTCCCAGGTTTCGCCGGTCGCGTGCAGTGAAATCTCGTAGTACTGCTGAGCGGCAACCAGAGCGAAATCGTTGTCACTGTGACAAGTGAAGCAGGCCACCGCCTGAGCCGACTGATCATCAGCAGCCTCATTGACGACCTTGCGTTCACACCCGGACATGATCAACAGCATGGGAATGGCCAGCAAAATTATGAAATGGGTGTACTTCATGGCTTACCTCTCTATCTATAGCGTAAAATCTTTGATTACAAACAACTGCACGATATTACCGGTGTAATACCGGTCGGTCACCGTGAAATCGTCGAAATTATATGCGGCGTAGCGACCCTGGACACTGTAGCCATCGCCGATGGCATAGGTGACCTCGCTGGTGAATCCCAGCTTTTCGACATCTTTATCGCGCTGACTGCGGTACCAGGTGCCGCCGACGGCGACGTCGAAATTATGCACGGTGATCGGGTGGACCATGCCGGTCACGATGTGGTCAACAAAGGAGAAAAGCGCCTGCTGATCCTGTTCGCGGTTCTCATAGATGCCGTGGTAATACGAGTACGTGACAGTCAGGCGGCCGTATTCACTCCGGTTGACGTGCAGGCGCGTGGTGAAGGAGTTGTAGTCGGCGTGGACATCGAGGTCCTCGTGATGGCTGATACGGTTGGCGTATTTGACCGCGATGTCGCCCCATTCGGTCAGACGGTAATGGAGCGAGGCCTGACGCCGGGTGGCTTCCTCCTCGCCGACCAGCAGGGTGCCGTCATCAATATTCTTATCCCGATGAGTCAGCCGGGCCCGCAGCATCAGGTTTTTGGTGAAGCGGATCCATCCGGAAACAAGAAGGCCGTGGGTTTCCGTGGCGTCGACAAGATCATCGGAAATACGGTTTTCATAGCCGACACGGACGCCAAGAAAGCGCGGAATCTGGTAACCGAGGGTGACCGTGTTGCGATAGTTATCGATTTCGATAAGCCGTTCGCTCTGCTCGGTGCGTGCCGCCAGTAAACGGTAATCAAGGGTGATATGGCCGGGGAAATAAATTTTTGCGGCGGCCCAACCCTGATTGGTTTTAACGAAGACCTCGGTGGCGTCATGCACGTCTTCCCGGTAGATATAGCCGCCGGAGACAGTCAGCCGTTTCCATATCGGCAACGGTGCAAACGCGGTTGCCTGGAATTGATTGGCATAACGGTCGCCGGAAGTGGCGGCATCATCGGTGAAATCGGTCCGCCGGTATTCGATACGCAGCATCCCCTCGGGCCGGGTGATTTTACCGCCGACATTGAAACGGGTATGCGAGTAGTCGGTTTCGCTGACGGCGGCCGCGGCAATCGGGCGGAAGATCGATTGTGAGGTGCCGTGTTTGTTAATCAGCGCGAAGTCCCCAAACAAGCTCAGGTACCTCGTCGGGGTCACCTCAGCGCGGGCGCCGGTAATATTGCGGCGGGTGAAATGCCCGCCATCGAAATCATAAATGCGCCGGTACTGGTTGTTGAACAGCGACAGGGAAAACAGCCCCGCTTTGGAGATGCCGGCGCGAAGATTGCGGTTGTTGAGGGTGATATTTTCCAGGTCGGCTGTATACCGAAAACCGCCCGGACCCTGCAGGCTGAACTTTTCAAGCGAGAGGGCAAACCCCTCATAGAGATTGTAGGTTTCCTGATTGACGCCAGGATGTCCTTCCTCGTCGATGAGGATGCCCCCGAGTTTGACGCGTCCGCCATCGGCCGCGACCGGCGAGGCAGTGCCAAGCAACACTGTCGCCAGCATAATCAGGCAGATACTCTGTAATCGCATGGCGTTTCCTCCCGTGGTCAGGGGTTGACGCTATGGCAGCCGGCGTCATAGCAGTTAACGTTATCGAATTTATCCGGCAGATTCGGGTCCAGGAAAAGGCGGCTTTCAAAGGAACCGTGGACCTGACTGTGGCAGAGCGTGCAGTCATCGTATTGTGACCACACGTAGCCATGAACTGAATTGGACAGATGGCCGGATGGTTTAATATGGCATTGCTGGCAGATCATTTCCCGCGGCTGAATCAGCAGGCGGTCATTGGGGCTGCCATGGGGGGTATGGCATTCGGTGCAGCCGCCACCCTCGACGGCATAGGCATTGACCGCGTCATGCTCATACAGGAATGGACCGGTCTGTTCGGCATGGCAGGAGGCGCAGCCGCCGGTGGTCTGGAAGGCGAAGTCGTTTTCAACCTGTCTGGTAAACTGATGGCAACTCAGGCAAGTGACATTCCCCTGCAGCACGGGATGCTGCGAGACCAGGCTGTGGCTCGGGACCATCTGCTCATGACAGCCCATACAAAAGGAGGCGTCACGATTCAACAACAGGCCTGCTTCTCCGCCGTGGACCTTATGGCAGGAGCCGCAATCGAGTTCGAGTTCGTCGTGGGCATCGAAGCCGTAGTCATCAAGTGAGACGTGGGCCACGTGGCAACTGTTGCAGATTTGCCGCAGGGCAAAACCGGTCAGGCTGTCGGGATTGGTGATGGTACCCCGGTCGGGGTTTTCGAGGTGTCCTTCGGCTCCCGGGTGGCAACTGATACAGGTAACCGGCTGATGGTTACCGGGGTCATCGGATTGCAGGCGATGGGCGGTTGTTGCCAGTGTCTGCTCCATACCTTCATGGCAGGCAAGGCACATATCGTCGTCGGCCTGCAGGTGTCCGGTCGGTAAAAGGATAAGGAGCACAAGCAGTAGCGTGAAGAGATACGTTATCCTTTTTATCGGAACCGGATGTGGTCGTGCAATCAAAGTGGTGACATTCCGCTGCATCCTTACCTCTCTCTCTTTTCCTGCGGGACAGGAGCCCGCAGCTCCAACCTGATGTATATACTCGGTGAAGTCAAGAGTAAATATATCCTGATTATTTACGCGTCAATCCCCAAAAAACGCAGAAAAAGATGGAGTATTTAATAGATCATTATAACAAATTAGTATACATATAGATAAGCGGGCAAAGGTGGACCGCAATAATCCATTATGGGCTATGAATAAATTTATGGAGTGATTAGGTGATAAATCGGCCGAATTAGTGATTTATTTCACGATCTGTGTGATTCTTAATAAGTCGTAGTAATAATTCACTAACCCGTTTCCAACAACTTGCCTAAGCAAAAAACTGCTTTGATTTCGGAAATTGAAGGGAATATGCGGGTAAGGGAATAAGGGAACACCGTCGATAGGGGTAACAAGAGGGTTAATTGTGGATCTGAAAAAAGGGGAGTTGGAACATGTTCTCTGATACTCATGTAACTATCCATATTCTAACCGGCACAGGAATGATACCTGAATCGATTTTTACCGATTTAACCGAAGGTACTATCTGCGGTCTCCCGGTGCGGGTCGTAAAGGTTGGCCGGAAGCCATTGCCGGTCGGTCCGTCGATCGGGATGGTGGTGGCGTTACCGGCGAAGATATTGCCGGAACTGGGCGATTGTGATATTTCGGTCCTGCGTCGAGCGGTGGCGGATTTTTTTGAAATCAATAACGATGCCTGCAATTTCAGTATTTTAATGTCCCGGAAATCGGCGACCGGATTGGTTGAGATGACGATATCATCGAGTGATATGGCAGCGGCTGCCAGTGGTGCTTTTTTTGATGCCCTGGGCGGCCGGGCGGGGAGTGAGATCAGTGATTTGCAGGTGCCGGGTCGATCGGACTGGGCGGTATATGTCAATATATCGACGCAGGAGGGCGCTGTCCGCGATGTGACAGCTTTTGATATCGTGACCAAAGACTTCTATGTTTTGAATAGGGACACGCAGGATTGGGAGAAACAGGCTAATCCCGAGGCGTCGCCGATACCGGATACGATCTCATAGTTTTATCAATTAACTTGCCTCACGTTCCGTAAGGTTATAGATATAAAAGACGTACTATGACCGAGTGGATTCATGTAGTTTTTGTCGGCCTGTTTTTTTCGCTGTTAGCCGGCCTGGTCCTGGCGATCGCCCGATTCGCGTTGCCTTCGTGGTGGCGACTGCGCCGTCTTCGCTGGGCGTTTTATTTCCTGCCGCTTCTGGGCTGGTGCGGTATGGCGATCTGGACTGTGGGCGTGGTCATCTTCAACCCCCTTTTTATCAAAATCGGCACAATGATAGCGGCGGTGGCGACGGTTTTGGCGCTGGCTTTGATCTTGTCGCTGCCGTTATCGGCTATGTTGCTGGCACTCACCGAGTTCATCCGCGATAAATTCACTCCGCACCCTGCCCCGGCTCTCAGTCGGTTGCCGGATGCTGATGATTTATCACGACGCCGTTTTATGCAGAAGCTGGCCGGGGCGATACCCGTGACGACTCTGGGTACCGGTTCGGTCGGGATTATCCGGTCGCTGTATCCGGTGCGGGTGTATCGCCGTGAATTGACAATCCCCGGTTTGCCATCTGAGCTGGATGGTTTTTCAATTTTCCATATCAGCGACATTCATCTGGGGTATTATATCACGATGGAGACGGTCGAGCAGATTTTGATCGATGGTGAGGCGTATCGTCCGGATATGGTTTGTGCCACCGGGGACTTATGTGACCGTCTTGATGTCTATCCCGAGGTTCTGGATTTGTTGAGTCAGTTTCGGGCGCCATCGGGCGTGTATGCAACGCTGGGTAATCATGAATATATTCGGGGTATCCGGACAGTTCTGCGGGCATTCGACCGTGGCGGAATACCGCTTTTAATTAATGATGGTTATTCGTTGCGGACGTCCGGCGGGGCCCGCATTTATCTGGCGGGTCTTGATGATCCTCGGCATATGCGGGTTGAGGAGGGTTTTTTTGAGCCTGCGCTTGACCAGGCCTTGCGGCGGCGGACCTCAGAGGCAGTGACGATCCTGATGAGTCATCGGCCGACGGTGTTTGATCTTGCGGCGATGCGTGATGTGATGGTGACGTTGGCGGGGCATACGCATGGCGGACAGATCGGAATCGGTGATCGAAGTGTCTTTGAGCCATGGTATCCCGGTGGCTATCTCTGGGGGGAGTATCGCATCGGTGACCGTCTGTTGTATACGTCGGCCGGGGCGGGGCACTGGTTTCCGTTTCGTCTGGGGTGTTCGACGGAGGCGCCGATCCTGGTGCTGCGATCGGCATAAGTTGTTTAATGGCAACGGGTGGACAGTGTGTGTGAGAAGCGCCTGCGGTTATTATTCCCACAATTAGCTTGACTTGAAAGTCGGCTGAGCATAGATTACCCCTTTGTTTTTCGTGACGACCACTGACCGGTTGTCGGGTATAGAGTTACAGATATCCCGTTAAACACCGGGCGTTTTTGATGCGTCCTTAATCATGGTGATGGCGGGGTGTTTGTTGTTATGCCCTGATCAATGCGGGGTGTGGTTTGAGGATTAAGAATAAGGGATCGCTATGGCATATCGGTTTCAGGCTGGCCCCGTTGGTGCGGTTTCTTTTCTGCTGGTATTGATTCTTTCGGCAGCATTGGCTGCTCAGGATGCTTCCCCCACAACTGAACCATTGCAGGCGGCAGACAGTGTCGTGTATGACGAGGCGTTTCTCGATGCGCGGACACCCGAAGCGCCATTTGATGTTCAGGCCGAGGATGTCGGCGATGACAAGGGCGGGGCGATTAATATAACCTGGGAACCATCGCCCGATGATTACGAGGGCGGCAAGGTTATGGAGTATCTGGTTCTTCGCAGTGCCTCATCCGAGGGACCGTTTATAGAGCTGGGCAATACCGCGCAGGGAATGACGCGTCTGACGGACTCGCAGGCCCCCACCGGGGAGACATTTTATTACAAGGTGGTGGCGGTCAATCATGACAAGATTGATGGGCAGGAATTATGGCGGGTAACCAGTGAATCTCCGGTTATCGGCCCGGTGTATTCGGAAGCGCAGTGGTTTAATTTCCGGCGAATTAATGTTTTTGTCGGCATACTTATTCTCTGCGGTGCGATCATCTATTACATCTATGCCGCCAAAACCGGGCGGGATTTGTATATCCGGAAGATCGCCGGTATCGAGGAAGTGGAGAATGCGGTTGGTCGTGCCACTGAGATGGGCCGGTCGATTTATTACATTCCCGGCATTCATGATATGAATGATGTACAGACGCTGGCGTCGATGACGATTCTGGGCCGGGTATCAACGATTGCGGCGCAGAACGATACCCGCATCGATGTGCCGGTGTGCCGTTCGATGGTTATGGTCACGGCCAAAGAGGTTGTAAAAGAATCCTACAGCAAGGTGGGCCGTCCTGATTCTTTCGACGAGGACCAGGTGCGGTACTTGACCGATGATCAGTTCGGGTATGCTGCGGCGATCGATGGTTTGTTTGTACGCGAGAAACCGGCGACGATTTTCATGATCGGGACGTTTTTCGCCGAGTCGCTGATTATGGCCGAAACGGGCAACAGTATCGGCGCGATTCAGATCGCCGGTACGGCCATGCCGGCTCAGTTGCCGTTTTTTGTGGCTGCCTGTGATTACACGTTGATCGGAGAGGAATTGTTCGCGGCCTCGGCGTATTTGTCGCGCGAACCTAAATTGCTGGGATCGCTGAAGGGACAGGATGTGGGCAAGGCGGTCTTCCTGGTGGCGATTGTCCTCGGCGTGATACTGGAATCGTTTGGTGTAAATGTTTCAAGTATCTTTCGCGTCCAGTGACCATGGGAGATAATAGAATTCAATGAGACGAGAAATTCCATTAATCATAACGTTCGTGGTCGGTGTCGCATATGTGGTGGCGTATTTTATTCCGCACTGGCCATTCTGGAAATTCGAGAACTGGTTCAACGATGTCTTTGCGATCATTTCAGCATTTGCTATCTGGCTCGGGGCGTTGAACCTGATGAAGATTTCCGCAATCAGAATTTTCCGGCAGCAGAAAGACTGGCCGTATTCGGTTCTAATAGTTGCGTCGTTTTTAACGATCGCGTTTATTGGTTTCAGCGAAGGCCTGGATTTCCGCGATCCCGGTACCAAGTTTGATTGGTTGTACCGCAACGTGTACAGTACGCTCTCGGCGACGATGTTTGCGCTGTTGGCGTTTTTTGTGGCGTCGGCATCGTACCGCGCCTTTCGCGCCCGTAATTTCGAAGCCACCCTGCTGCTGCTGGCGGCGTTTTTCGTCATGCTGGGCCGGGTGCCGGTGGGAGACATCGTCACCGGATTTCTGCCGCAAAATCTGCAGATGTCGCAATGGGCCAACTGGATTATGAGCGTGCTCAACACGGCCGGGCAGCGGGCGATCATGATAGGCATTGCCCTTGGCCTGGTTTCCAACTCCCTGCGGATTATTCTCGGGCTGGAACGTTCCTACCTGGGAGGTGATTGATGCGACTGAGGATGAAGGAAGTTATTGCGACGATCCTGATTATCGTCTTTTTCCTGGCGCTGAAATTCGGCGTCAATGAACCGGTCCAGTTTTCGCCGACCCTGTCGGTTATCCTGATGATTCTGCTGGCGCTGGTTTTCGTCTACATCCTGATTCTGACGATTCAGGGCAAGTTCATTGAGCGGCGGGTTGTTTTCCTGCTGGTCGGGATCGCGTTACTGCTGCCGTTTTTTATGCAGTTTGAGCTGCCCCTGCAGGTGTCACCGGAGGTGAGGGGTGCCTATGATGCGCTGGAGGCGTTGCAACCGGGTTCGAAAGTGCTGGCGGCGTACGATTATGATCCGCCGTCGGCGCCGGAGTTGCAACCGATGTCGGATGCCTTTATTCGCTACTGTTTCGAAAACGATTTAAAGGTGATTATCATGGGGCTGTGGCCGCAGGGACCGCAGCAGGCGAATTTGTCGCTGGAGACGGCTTTCGAATTGAATCCGTCATGGCGCACCGAGAAGGTCTACGGCGTCGATTACGTTAATCTCGGTTTTCAGGCCGGGAATGAATTCGTGATCCTGGCTATGGGCGAAAACTTCCGCAACATGTTTCCGCGTGATATCAACGGTACGCTGTACGACAGTCTCCCACTGGTCAAAAATATAACCAACTACGGTAATATCGATTTCTGTATGAATTTCTCCTCCGGTAAGCCGGGCACGGTGGAATGGGTGCAGAATGCGGTTGACCGTTTTGACCTCCGGGTGGCTGCCGGAAATACCGCGGTGCAGGCGCCGGCGGTGTATCCCTATCTGAACGCCGGTCAGCTCGAGGGATTGTTGGGCGGCATGTCGGGGGCGGCCGAATTCGAACTGGCGACCGGCAAGCTGGGCAAAGCCACGACCTATTTGTTATCGCAGTCATTCGCGCATATGGTGGTAATCGCGTTTATCTTCATCGGGAACGTGGCGTTCTTTATGGCGCGAAAGGGGAATCGCTCATGACGTGGGAATCATTTGGAATATGGCTGGGTGCGGCGTTGACGCTGGGCATTATCTCCTTTCTGTATAAAGACAACGTTTTTTACAAAGCGTGCGAATCGATTTTCGTGGGAATCTCGGCCGGATACTGGTTTATCGTGTACTGGTACGATATGATGGTCAACAAGTTTTATGAGCAGGCGATTGCCAATCCCGGTCCGGAGAGTTTTGTGCCGTGGATTGGTTTTGTCCTCGGGATAATGATGCTGTTGCGGCTGTTCCCGAAAATCGGCTGGTTATCACGCTGGCCATTGGCCTTCATTGTTGGGGCGACAGCCGGGCTGTACATGATGAACTACTTCGCTTCCAATGCGATGCGGCAGATTGCATCGACCATCATGCCGCTCAATACCGGGAGCCCCTGGGAGATTTTCAGTAACCTCGTAATCGTCATCGGTGTCTTTTGCGGATTGATTTACTTTTTCTTCTCGAAGGAACATAAAGGTATTTTCGGCGGCGCGGCCAAGGTTGGCATCTGGTTTCTGATGGTCACCTTTGGTGCGTCATTCGGTTACACGGTAATGAGCCGTATGTCACTGATGATCGGCCGTCTTGACTTCCTGTTTGGAACATGGTTAGAAATGATCATATGATCGCTCGCGTTGTCTTCCTGGTGTTCCTGTGTATTGGAGTCACGGCAGCAGGGGCTGTGGCGCAGACGGAGGAAGTCCCTGTCGCCGGAGACACGCTTAAGGTGCCGGCGCCGGTCCCGGTGGTTTCTGTTAAAAACCATAAATACGACAATGGCGGGCGGTTGAATATCCGCTGGGAGCCGTCGCCCGACGGCCCCGCCGGGATCGCGCTGTATCGGATTTACCGGGCGATCAACGGTGAGGAGTTTCAACTTCTCGACGAAGCCCTGCCTGGTGATACGACGTATTTCGACGAGACTGTGACCGATGCTGTCGAATATCGTTATATGATCGGTGCCGTCGGCAGCAACGGCGCTGAAAGCAGAAGCGATCCCTCCATCCCGGTGTCATCCACCTGGGAGTTTTTTGATCTCGATAAATTGAATATGCTGGTGCTGGGGATGATCATCTGCGGTTCGGTGATCTGGTATATCAATTCGGCCAAATCGGGAAAAAAGTTGTTTATTCGCAAAATCGGCGGTCTGGAAGCATTGGAAGAAGCGGTCGGGCGGGCCACCGAGATGGGGCGGCCGATTTTATATATTCCCGGTATCCTGGATATGGATGATGTCCAGACCCTGGCGGCGATTACGATTCTCGGCAAAGTCGCCAGTGTCGTGGCTGAATACGACAGCAAGATTCATATGCCGGTATCGCGATCATTGGTGATGACGACAGCGCGAGAGACGATCAAGACAGCCTATATAACAGCCGGGCGGCCGGATGCGTACAGCGATGATATGGCAACCTACGTTACCGACGAGCAGTTCGGGTATGTGGCGGCGGTCAACGGTATTATGGTGCGCGAAAAGCCGGCGACGTGCTTGTATCTTGGAGCGTTTTTCGCTGAGTCTTTGATTTTGGCCGAAACGGGTAACAGTATCGGTGCGATTCAGATTGCCGGTACCGCCCGTCCGGGCCAGTTGCCGTTTTTTGTGGCGGCGTGTGATTATACCCTGATCGGGGAGGAGTTGTTCGCGGCCTCGGCATATCTGTCGGGGGATCCCAAGCAGCTGGGATCGCTCAGGGGGCAGGATGTCGGCAAGATAATAGCGATGATCGGGATAATCGGGGGAACGATCTCGATTACGATTGCAACGGTCTGGGATATCCCGGTGATGCAGGGAGTGGTGGATGTCTTGACGGCGATTTTTTCGTCGGCGCGTTGATTTCGTGATGCAATGAATGAGCGAGGTTTTGTGACGGTGAAGCAGGCATCTGGTGGGGAGGTTGTGCGGTGAAGCGAACGATCCCGCTGTTTATAACCGCGATCGTCGGTACGGTACTGGTGCTGTCGGTCTTTTTCCCGCCGGTGGAGACGATGGGCGAGGATTTTTCGCTCTTTTTTGATATTATCGCGGTTTTTGCCTTTTTCCTTGGCGGTGGAAATCTGGTCCGCATTCACCTGATGAAAGTCTATAATCGCAAAACCGACTGGCTATATTCGCTCGTGACTCTGGTTGGTTTCTTCTTTACCCTGTTTATCGGCTTGGGAAAAGTGGGCACCAGCGGAATCGGGGCGTCGGTAACCGAGGCCGGATCATGGTTGCAGCAGGTATTCGTCAATGTGATTACACCGTTGTCGGCGACAATGTATGCGCTTCTGGCATTTTATGTGGCCTCGGCATCGTATCGGGCTTTTCGCGCCAAGAACCGTGAGGCGACCATCCTGCTGGTGGCGGCATTCATAATTCTATTAGGCCGGACGCCCTTTGGCATGTTTCTCACCGGCTGGATTCCGGACTCGTTTTCAGTGCTGCAGATTCCCAATATGGCGGTATGGATT
>CAZGLR010000068.1:0-14544 GCA_964526635.1 uncultured Ignavibacteriales bacterium
CGCCAACCTGCGGATTACCCGGAGATAGGTCAATTATAAAGAGGAAAACGAAAGCCAGTAATGGTCCGAGTATGCGCCCGATTGTCTTTTTCACATCACTCCCGGGAAATACTTTTGACGGATTCAACATGATAGTGAATGACCGTTTAAGTCAATAATATTTCCGCGTTGGAATTACCGAAAATAAACCAAGGGGTTACGCAAACAACCTCATGTGATGCGTGAGAAACCGCATGGTTACGCTATTTTGTGACGCCCAAAAATGTGGATAAGAATTAATCGTCTTCTTATAGGGCCTTAATACGGCGCTTACAGAGGTTCGTAGTTTGGCTTATGAATGTTCCAATGATTGTCTCCGGGTGACCGGAGATGATCACGCTCAAGCAATCGCTTTTAGTTTTGTGACCGCTGTACTTGTCCGAGTTTTTTTCCTACCGTTTCTCGTTCCCCGCCTGGCCCCGGGCGGGGAATTTTTTTACAGCAAAGCACGCAATATTGCACAACACTTAAGCGATGTGCTATACTGGCAATGTAAATCTTTATTGCTGTGATCTATTATTCAAGTAACAAGAGGCCGGCTGATACCTAACTGACTATATCCAGAATAATCTTATCGGCCACCAAAAAACCCGCGTCGGTCAACCGCACAAAGCCGCCCTCGCGCTGCAAATGGCCGCTTTTCAGATATGATATCACGGCCTTGCTCTCGACAATTTTATGACCATCGGAACCAAAGCGGTATCTCAATGATTCCACATCGAGTCCCTCGGCGGTACGCAAAGACAGCATGACTGTCTCGATCAGGCGTTTGTTGTCGTCGAGGGGTTCGACCATGGCCACGGGTGGCCGTCCGGCGCGAAGCATTTCGATGTATTGCCGGACGTCGGCGACATTGCCATAGCGGTAGCCGTGGAGGAAACCATGCCCCCCGGGTCCGAAAGCGAGGTAGGGTGTCCCGTTCCAGTAGACGTAATTATGGCGGCTGCGGTATTCATCGGGGGCGAAATTGGAGACTTCGTAGCGATGAAACCCGCGGTCGATTAACAGATGGCAGCCATATTGATACATTTTCGCCATACTGTCGTCATCAGGCAACACGATGCTGCCATCGTCTATCTTGCGGGCCAGAACTGTGTCGGGTTCGACAGTCAGTTGATAAAACGACAGATGCCTTGGTCCCAACGCCAGGGTCCGTTCGAGGTCAAGTTTGAGATGCCGCAGCTTTTGTCCAGGAAGACCGAAGATGATATCCGCGCCGATATTTTCGAAGCCGGCCATGCGGGCCAGGTAAAACGCCCGGTAAATATCCTTGGTTGTCTGACGGCGGTTAAGTTTGCGCAAAAGCGACATATGAAACGACTGGATCCCGATGACCATACGGTTCACGCCGGCGGTATAGGCGGCCCGGGCGAAATCATCGGTCAACGTTTCGGGATTGACTTCAATCGAGAATTCATAGCCCGGGAGAAAGTTGATATATTCGCGGAGCTGTTCGACCCAGCGGCTGAGTTGATCGGCACTCAGAAGCGAGGGTGTCCCGCCGCCGATATAAATCGAGGCGATATCAATCGGCTCATAGCCGAATGATGACAAAATCATGTCGGTTTCGATCGACAGAGCGCCGAGATACTGCCGGATCAGGTCATCATCGCGGGGGATTTTATAGAAATCACAATAGCTGCAGCGGTTTTTACAAAAAGGAAAATGGACATAAAGAGAAAGTTGACCGGGCCGTGATCGTTCATCGCGCGGCCGGAATATTTCTTCAGAGGCTCTTGCCGATGCGGCCGAGACGGAGTCGTTCGGGGAAATGGAAGAGATTATAGAAGATGACTTCGAAGGTTTCGATGACGTAAGGCGCTTTCCACTCAGGGGCATTCTTGTCCTCGGCATACGAGAAATATACGAAAAGCGCCTTGCCCTTGATATAGCTTTTATCCAGCTCGCCCCAGAAGCGGCTGTCCTGGCTGTCGTCACGGTTATCGCCCATGACAAACACGTGATCGGGCGGGACAATCAGGGGACCATAGTTGTCCCGGGGCGACAGGGCGCCCTGTAAGGTATTGACATCGACATGTTTGGAACCCGGCGGGATGGGCGCGAGACGATTATCGACATACACGATTTTATCATAAACTTCAATAGTCTGCCCCTCAGTCGCCATGATCCGCTTGATATAATCGCGGCCGGGATCATAGGGATTGGAAAAGACTATAATATCGCCCGGCTGAGGTTCAGACCATTTGTAGGCCAGCTTGTTGACGAAAATATAATCGCCGGTCATCAGGGTATCTTCCATTGACCCCGAGGCTACCCGGTAGGCCGAAACAACAAAAATCCGCAGAATAAGCGCGGCCAAAAGCGCAATAACGATCGTCTCGATATATTCACGAATAATCGATTTGCCCTTGCGGCCCTTTTTGGCGGACCGGACCGGATGGATTTCCTGGCGTCCGATATTGCTGGTGTCAATATCAAGCCCGGTCGGAAGATTGAACTGGGGCTGATCCATACACTTACACTATCGGCCGGGCGAGGAAATTCATTTAGCATATTTCGACATACAGGCTTTGCCTCTGTCATTTGGAGTGACCTTTTTCCGGTATATATGCTCCGGATTTATCTTTAAGGATATCGCCATCTGATCGTCATAGATATTTACCGGGGCAATCTTCAGCGACATCTTACACTTCGCAGGGCTCCTTTTGAGGGACATCTTTCTGACATACCCGTACCCTACTCCGGCGTCCTGGTGGGCTTTAATTACACTGCCCGCACCCGGCAGGGTGTGGCTTACAGGCCAAAGGCAACATAGCTCAACGAACAAATAAACCCACGACTCCGCAGCAAAAAGCTGCTCCGTAGTGGGCGACCCGCAACCCGGCGACTGGATTCAATGTTAAAATACCACCTACCGCCCCATGTCACAAACCCCAAATCTCCCATTGCCAGCACCCGCCTTTACGGCTATATTCCATCCACTATGGCCAGCGCAATAGATAATATCGGCATCGGCAAAAACTTCTTCCTCATCGCCGGCAATTGTGTTGTTGAAAACGAAACCATCACCATGCAAACCGCCGAATTCCTCAAAGAACTCGGCACCCGTCTGAATATTCCGGTGGTCTACAAATCATCGTATCGCAAGGCCAACCGAACGTCATCCGCTTCGTTCGAAACGATTGGCGACGAGACCGCTATTGCCATCCTTTCCAAAGTCAAGGCCGAATTCGACATGCCGCTTCTGACCGATATCCATGAAACCACCGATATCGAAATGGTTACTGATATTGACATTCTCCAGATCCCGGCCTTTTTGTGCCGTCAAACCGAATTGATTCGCGCTGCCGCCAAAACCGGTAAATGGGTTAACATCAAGAAGGGCCAGTTCTTAGCGCCCGAACAAATGAAACAGGCGGCAGAAAAAGCCACCGCACACAACAACCCCAGAATCATCCTGACCGAGCGCGGCACGACTTTCGGCTACAACAACCTGGTCGTTGATTTTCGCAGCCTGCCGATCATGCGTTCCTATGGCTACCCGGTCGTTTTCGATGCCACCCACTCCGTCCAGCGCCCCAGTGCCCTGGCTACTTCATCCGGCGGCGATCGCCAGTATATCATTCCGCTGGCCCGCGCCGCGGCGGCGGTTGGTATCGACGGCCTCTTCGTGGAAACTCACCCCGATCCCGACACCGCCAAATCCGACGCCGCCACTCAGTTGCCGCTGGCTGCTATGCCCAAACTGCTCGAAGAAATCTTAAATATTATCAGATAAAGACGTGATATGCCTCAAAAGAAATCAAAAAAAACGAAACACCTGAGCAAATCGACTATCGCCAAAAAACTGGCTAAGTTAAAAGCGCTGATACTTGATGTCGATGGCGTCCTGACCGACGATTGCCTTTATATCGGGGCCGATGGCTTCGAACTCAAACGCTTCAATATTGCCGATGGCCTGTCCATGGCACTCGCCCTGCGCGCCGGACTTGAAATTATCATCATGTCCAACCGGCCCTCGGAAGCCACCGTCACCCGCATGAAAGATTTGGGCGTGCGGCACGTCATCCAGGCCCGTGGCAATAAAGCCCGGCTGGTGAGGGAATATCTTGACAACGAGGGCATCGATCTCGATTACAGCGAATGTGCCTTCATGGGTAACGATATCCTTGACATCCCCCTGGCCCAACAGGTCGCTGTCGGTCTGGCGGTCAACGACGCCTATCCCGATCTGAAAGACGCAGTCGCCTATGTGACCGATAAAAAGGGCGGCTATGGCGCTGTCCGTGAAATAATCGACCTGTATTTCAAAGGTCGCAAACTCGATCCGATGGACTTGTTAAAAAAATGATCCGCGAAATCGCCCGCGATGTGATCAAACGGGAAGCCGAAGCGGTCGCCGGGCTTCTACAACGGCTCGACCAATCATTCGATGATGCCGTCCAGGCGATCGTCGAAACCGAGGGGCGCGTTATAGTTACCGGCATGGGCAAGTCCGGAATTATCGGTAAAAAAATCGCCGCGACGTTATCATCAACAGGTACTCCTGCCATGTTTCTGCATCCGGCCGAAGCTTTCCATGGCGATCTTGGTATTGTCACCCGTCGCGATATTGTCCTGGCCATCTCCAAATCCGGTGACACCGAAGAACTGGCGCAACTGATGCCGGCCTTCAAACGCCTCGGTATCAAAATCATCCTGCTGACCGGGCGGATCGCCTGCTCACTCGCCGGTCGCTGCGATTTCGTCATCGACTGCGGCGTTTCGGTCGAGGCTGAACCAAGTAACATGATCCCGACAGCATCATCGACCGCGGCATTGGTCATGGGCGATGCTATCGCTATCGCCCTTTTTCGTCTTCGTGGTTTCTCCACCGAGGATTTTGCCCATCTGCATCCCGGCGGGGCACTGGGACGGCGCCTGCTGATACGCGTTTCCGACATCATGCACACCGGCGATGCTATGCCGGTCATTGAACGCAGCGCCACTGTTCAGGAGACCCTGATGACCATGTCACGGGGACGGCTCGGGATGGCGATAGTCGTCAACGACGATCACCGTCTGGCCGGCGTCTTCACCGATGGCGACCTGCGGCGCCTGTCGGAAAAGGACAGAAATTTCCTTTCCTATCGTATCGAGGATGTCATGACCCCGAATCCCCGAACTATCAAAAGCGATGCTATCCTCGATGAAGTTCTTGCCCTCTGCGAAAAACACAAAATCACCGTGCTGATCGTGGCCGATTCCGACAACAAACCCATCGGCGTTATTCATCTTCACGATATCCTGCAGTCCAAGCTCGTCTGATAATTGCTGCCTATGGCTAAAAAGTTCAAAAACACGATTATTTACTACGGCGCCCGCGTATTGATGGCTGTTGTCAATTTTCTGCCGCGACGATTGTGTCTTTTTGTCGGAAATATTCTGGGATGGATGGCCTTTCAACTTATGGGCAAAGTCCGCTTTAAAGCCCTCAACAACCTCGAACGGGCCTGGGGCAATAAACTGACCTTTCGCGAAAAATCTGGTATCGCCCGTCGTTGTTTTATCAACTACGGTCGCTCCGCATTGGATATCATGCGCATTCAGCATCATTACGACCAGATTAAGCCCAACATCGAAGTCGAGGGATTGCATCATTTCGTCAATGCGTATGAACGGGGCCGGGGCATTATCGGCTTCACCGGCCATATCGGCAATTTCGAACTTCTGGCCGCCTATGTCGCCCGCGAAGGGTATAAAACCGCTGTCATCGGCCGGGAACTGTATGACAAACGGCTCGATCGCCTGCTGGTACAAAACCGTGAGGCAATGGGCATGGTCAACGTCTATTCCAGCAGCTCGCCCAAAAAAATCCTCGATCTGCTCCGCCGGGGATTTGTCTTCGGTATCCTGATCGATACCGATTCCTTCCGAGTGGCCGGCGAAATGATGCCGTTTTTCGGCCGCCCGGCCAAAACACCGATCGCCCCGACCCAGCTTGGCCTGGCCGCCAAAGCTGCCTTTGTGCCATCGTATTGCCTCTGCCTGCCCGACGGCCGCTATAAAATCGTTTTTGAAGAAGAACTTGTTCCGGATTCTTATGACCGCAGCCGCGAGAATGTTTATCGTTTCACCTGCCGCATGAATACCGTCCTGGAGAAAATCATACGGCGTTATCCCGATCAATGGATATGGATGCACAACCGCTGGCACAATCGCCCCGATAATCAGGGCAAAGAATTCCTGCGCTCGATGGGCTACGGCGTCAAATAATCAATCTATCTTTTTTGCGGATAATACGCTTTCGTGGAAATTCCGGTCTCGCGCATACATCGCTGTGCAACCGCGTCCAGTATCTCCGGCGGCACCAGCCTTATACCTTTGGCCGGTACCGGCCTGTCGATCGAATAAATATGCACCTCGCGCGGCGCAATTTTCCGCACCTGAATCATCCACGCCGCCAGGTTGGCTTCATCAATACTGCTCGGGTCGCCATCGATCATCAGTGTCTGTAGAATGATGCTTTCAAGCTGCGATAATTTTTCGACGATTTCGTTAAACGATACACCCTCAACCGGGCGATTGATCTGCTCGAACAATTCCGGCGTCCCGGCATCCAGCTTGAACATCGGGTAATCAATACTGCGCACGGCCGCCAGGACATCATCGCGATACAACCCGGTTGCATTCGAGAGAAGCCCCAGCTTTACTTCAGGACGGTATTCATCGCGAAGCCGCCGCATCTCAGCTACCATTGCCGGAAAATCCGGATGCAGTGTCGGCTCACCATTGCCGGAAAATGTCACATAATCAAAATCCAGATCAGAGATCATCACCTGCTCGACCTCATGGCTAATCTCATTGACCGCGGGCAATTCCTCGCGATATGGCTCCAGATCCAGTGCCTGCCGTTTGGTCCAGCCATAATGACAATAGATACAATTAAAGCTGCACAACTTGCTTTTGCGCGGTGACAAATTTATCCCCAGCGACCGCCCCAGCCGACGGGATTCGACGGGGCCATAGAGCAATCCCGATTGCAATTTATAGACAGACATGATATCGACCTCACATACCTTCCACCGTATTCTCACATCTACTTCACATGTACCTCGCCCGGTATACGCCTCCATTACCTTATACCAAAATCCCCACCGGCGCAAGAGTCGGCGGTATATTAAACAGAATAACCACAACGCAAGAGGGCGGACCAGCGTCCCTATTACGGGGTCTCCGAAAGGGCGAAACCAGGGTAGCGGTAAAATGTACACCCGGGTACCCCGCCCGAAGCATCCAGTTTAAAAAGTCACCGGCACATGGGTTTTTACTGAAGCCGCCCTGAAGATATCCGGTATTCTATAAAAACGGCTTAATGGGTACGAATAATGACTGTCATTATGTCCAGACTTCATGTCCTGGTAATCTCCAGGCAGAATGAACCAAACACTGCTCTCTTGGAACTGATTGAATCACTTGGCTGCACAATTTCGCGGCTTTCAAATTGCCTGCTCGGGCGTAAACAACTGGAAACGGAATTATCCACTGACCTGATTATAATTGATTCCGAAATCGGCGATCAATGCAACATTGAATTCCTGAACTGGAAGAATAAGGATTTCTCGCTCGCATCAATTCCGGTTATTATGGCCGGCACCGAATTTACCCCCGCGATTATTAATCGTTTCGTCGAATTGCAGATTATGGCAATCCTGTTGATTCCGACCGATGCCGAAACGTTGAGACACAAAATACAATTTGCTGTTGAAAACGGTCGCTATTCGCTTCTGGTTGTCGATGATAATGCGGGGATCCGCGAAGTACTGTCCGCGATGCTCGAATTGCAGCGTTATCAGGTGACCGAGGCGGACTCGGTCGATGCCGCCCTTGACCATATTACCGCAAAGAAATTCGATGCTGTCATCTCCGACATATTAATGCCGGGCAAAAACGGATTCGACCTTCTCGATACTGTCAAAGAATCCCATCCCGAGCTGCCGGTTATGTTGATCACCGGCTACAGCGGCCGTTTCACACCCGAGGACGCGCTGGCCCACGGTGCCGATGCCTACCTGACTAAACCATTCAACAGCCAGCAACTGCGCTCGACTCTGTCGCAGGTTCTCACCGCACGGTCACTACGTAAAGCGGCCAGAAAATAACCTTCCTGAGTCGGGCAGTTCATTGCTACCACATCATTTGTAATCACGATGTGATTGTATTTTCAATACCGTCGCGACTCAGCGGTAAGAGAACCCCATCCGGCACCCGGCGTTATTCGGGTGCGTTTTTATTCATTTCACTTTCTGGAATTGACCACACCGCGGATGTGTCCAGGTACTTTTCCCGTGGCCGGGAAACCCGGCAACGACACCTGATTGATCGTAGTATATGCGCATCGGGGTGCACCAATGATCTTTTGCCTGGATATGAGGACATCCGCCGGCAACAAACAAAAAAAACGGCGACTCAATTGAATCGCCGTTTATGAACTCGCTTTGGCTGATGGATACAACAGCGCCTACGCCTCTTTGTTCAACTCGATTTCGAGCATGATCTTGACATCGTTGCCAACCACCAGGCTGCCGTCCTGAAGCTTGTTATCCCATTTGACATTGAAGTCCTGGCGATTAATCGTCGTTTCGGCGGTGAACCCGGCCTTGGTGACTTTGGGCAATTCCACAACCCCGAGAAATTCGGCATCGAGCGTCACTTCTTTAGTGACATCCTTGATTGTCAAATCACCGATAATTTTGAAATTGTTGCCCTTACCCTTGACAATTTTCTTGGATTTGAATTCAATCGTCGGATATGTTTCGACATCAAAGAAATCCGGGCTGCGCAGATGATCATCGCGATCGGTGTTCTTGGTATCGATCGAGGCAACGCTGATCGTTATTGAAACCGAGGCGACATCAAAATTTTTGCCATCGAACTGGACTTCACCGTCATAATCATTAAAATATCCCTTGGTGTTGGAGACAACCAGATGGCGTACGGAAAAACCAATTGAGGAATGGGGTTTGTCGAATGTCCAGGTATCGGCCGCGACAGTGGAAACAGTCAGCAAAACAGCGGCAACAGCCATGGCGAATCGTTTAATGAACAGCATGGATCTTACTCCTTAATTTCTTTCGTGATGTTTGCCCTTATGATGCTAAGAACCGTGATTGACTATAAAAAGTTCTGAGAAAATGTAGCTTAAAAGACAAATTCAGAATATAATACAGGTAACCTGTTGCAGGGCTTTGGATAACCGAAGCGAGAAAATTCTAACAATATCCGATTGTCTTTTAGCTTTTACAATATGGAGTTATAATCATCAGTAAAATAAATGAATGCCGAGTCGATGATGTCATCGCTTTTCACCGTTCTCTGCCGGGCTACCACCCGACGCCATTGGTATCCCTGCCGAATCTGGCGGTAAAGCTGGGTCTTGGTGGAATAATCGTAAAAGATGAAGCGCATCGTTTCGGCCTCAAGGCGTTCAAATGCCTCGGGGCATCATACGCCATTCATCGTTTTTTACAGGCTAAGCCATCCGGATCGAAGCTTACCTTTTGCACCGCCACCGACGGCAATCATGGCCGGGCGGTGGCGTGGGCATCGCGCCATTTTGGCCACAAGGCAGTGATATTTATGCCGGCGGGGACAGTCCCGGCTCGAATAGACAATATCCGTCGCGAGGGCGCCGATGTAATCATTCACGATGGTTCCTATGATGAAACTGTTATGCGCGCAGCCACTGAGGCGGCCCGGCATAGCTGGCAGATTATATCGGATACGGCGTACGATGGCTACACCGCTATTCCCGATGATATCATGTGTGGCTATGCAACCATGTATGTTGAAATCGACGATCATCTTGATGATAAGCCATTGAATAAAAATGATATAATCATTCTGCAGGCGGGGGTGGGGAGTTTTCCGGCTTCAGCGACAGCTTACTATAAAAACACGTTGGGTAAAGATTGTCCCAAGTTGATAGCAGTCGAACCGACTGAGGCAGCCTGTTTGTATGCCTCACACCGGGCCGGGATGCGGGTGACGGCCGATGGTTCATTTCAAACCATCATGGCCGGGCTCAATTGCGGGACACCATCGCTGACCGCCTGGCCGATTCTGGAACGGCACATCGACTTGTTTATGACTATCGACGACGACTATGCCCGAAGAGCCATGCGAATGTATTACAATCCGATCGGCGATGACCCCCGAATCATATCGGGTGAATCCGGTGCGGCCGGACTGGGCGCGCTTCTGGCGCTGATGGAGAAGGCAGATTATTTGGATCGGCCGGAATCAATCGGAGAACATACCCGCGTACTGATCTTCAATACTGAGGGCGATACTGATCCCGATGGTTTCCGTCGGGCGATAGAACAAATATGAATATGGTATGCCTGTTATACAATGGGTAAACCTACCGAGGCTCGTTAGCCGGTTGTCAGCCCTGCGTTAGCATGTGGAATATAATGCGAATCAGCGACATAGAATAACCCATTAAACGTGGATAACTTGTGAAAATGTGGGTACAATTGTGCATAACCCCACATATTTTGTTAAGTATTTGTTAGATCAGGCTGTATCTCGTGCTATTTTCAAGACATATTGAGCCGTATAGATTTACAGGATCAGGTGAAAAAAACAACACTATCAATTCGGATGGACTCAGATGACTGTTGATTCGACCATTGAATTGCCGAAAGAGCTTTCAACCTTATGGGAATTTATTTTCGGCCTTCTGGAATTTAAATTATTTGAATTAAACAATACCCCGGTCACGATGGCGTCGATCATTCTCTTTCTCATATTTATCGCAGTCTTTTTCTTCATTTCCCGCCTCTTCAATCGTGGTCTTTTACGACGAATTCTCCGTCGCAGCCAGATGGATCCCGGTCTGCAATTTACCCTGGTTCGCGTCGGTCACTACACAGTCATGATTATCGGGTCACTGGTAGCCTTCCAATTTGTCGGTCTCGATCTCTCCGGCCTGGCGGTCATATTCGGATTATTATCGGTCGGGATCGGGTTTGGTCTGCAGAATGTGACGTCTAATTTCGTGGCAGGCCTAATCTTATTATTCGAGCGGCCTATCTCGATCGGAGATCGTATCACCGTCGGTGATACGGAGGGCGATGTAATCGCTATCAACATGCGATCGACTAAAATACGAACCCTGAATGCCATAACAATCATCGTGCCCAATTCTGAGTTCGTCTCCAGTAATGTCATCAACTGGTCCCATGGCGATCCCAGGGTGCGAATCGACCTTGATGTCGGGGTGTCTTACAATTCCGACCTGGACCTGGTTTTGGCCAGTTTGGCCGAGGTCGCCGAAGAACACCCCAAAGTCCTCAGGGCGCCGAAAGCCGATGTTTTATTCCGTGAATTCGGGGATTCCTCATGGAATCTGCAATTGCGGGCATGGATTGCCGATCCGAAAGGAAATCGGACGATTACCAGCGAGTTGAATCAGGCGATTGTGCGGAAATTCCGCGAAAAGAATATCGAGATTCCTTTCCCACAGCGTGATATTCACGTTCGTTCGCCACTGCCGGTGCCGTTTTCGCAAATGCCGCCGGACGACAATAGTACCCAAAAGAAGATTTAAACCCGGCGGGAACCCGACAATTACTTCGCAATTTTCGGGTCACCACCAACCCTGCCATATTGCCATTTTTCTGCCATTTCAGCAAACGAAAATGGCAGACATGCCCGCCATTATGACACCCTCGCTTGATCTCACCACCGACTAAAAATCCTATTATATTCTATATCAATAGTTTACGAATTTTGGCACGAGCTTTGATATATATCATGTCGAAATAAAAAAAACGACTAACTCGCAGAAACATTAGGAGGTGACTGCTATGACTAAATTAATGACTCGTCCGGTAAACAATTTCAGCCGTCTGATGGAACCGTTTTTCGATGACTTCTTCACAGCGCCATCGATCTTCACCAATGGCCGTGATGAATTCACGCCTCGCGTGGACATATCTGAAAAGGATGATCAGGTCGTCATGACGTTTGAAGTTCCGGGTATGGACAAAAAGGATGTCAAGGTCATGATGAAGGATAGTACCCTGACTGTGTCCGGTACCCGTGAGGCTAAGGTCGAAGAAGAAAACGAACATGTGGTTCGGCGCGAGATTTCTCGCGGATCGTTTGAGCGTTCGTTTACTTTGCCGAAGACGATTGACCCCGAGAGCATCAGAGCTGAATACAAGAATGGTCTCCTGGAGATAGTCCTGGCCAAGCGTGAAGAGGCCAAGCCAAAGGAAATCGAAGTCAACGTGAAGTAACAAACAACTAACTGTACTATGGGTAAAAAAGAGTGCAGTGGCTGCCAGAGAGACCGGGGTAATTCCCGGTCTCTCATTATTTGGGGTTGAACGAAGCGACTGTATTCGTATATTTTGAAAACGAGAATGTTAGTTTCAAGCCAGTAAGGGAGGCAGGGTCGTCATGGCCAGGAAAATGCGTAAATTCAAAACCGAAGTCCAGAAGCTGCTGGACCTGGTTATCAATTCACTGTATTCCAAAAAAGAGATTTTTCTCCGCGAGCTGATTTCCAATTCATCCGATGCTATCGACCGGTTGCGTTTCGAGGCATTGACATCGCCCGAGTTGACCGGTGGCGACAGTGTTTTTAAGATCAAGATTATCCCGGACAGGGAAAACAAAACACTGACAATTTCCGACAATGGCGTCGGGATGACCGATGAGGAACTGGAAAAAAATATCTCGACAATCGCCAGTTCCGGCACACGCAATTTCATCCAAAAAATTCAAAGCGGATCGGATGAACAGCAGGCCGAATTTATCGGCCAGTTCGGGGTCGGCTTTTATTCGGCGTTTATGGTTGCCGACCGGGTCACAATTCTCACGCGGCGGGCCGGCCAGGATCAGGCCTGGCGCTGGTCATCGAACGGCACCGGCGATTATGAGATGGAAGAGGCTGAAAAACTGTCGCGCGGAACAGAAATTACTCTCTATTTGCGAGATGACTGCCTGGAGTATCTCGAGGAATGGATCCTGCGTCGTATCGTGAAGAGTTATTCCGATTATATCGCGTTTCCGATCGTCATGGATGTCGCCACACCCAAAAAGACTGAAAAAGAGGGCGAAGAGGACATCGAGACTATCGAGGAAGAAACCCTTAACTCGATGAAAGCAATCTGGAAGAAGGCCAGACATGAGGTCAACGACGACGAATACAACGAGTTCTACAAGCATATCAGCCGTGATTTTATCGATCCGCTGGAAGTAATTCATTACCATGGTGAGGGTACGACCGAATTTAGGGCGCTCTTGTATCTGCCGGCCCAGGCGCCATTTGATTTGATGACGCGCGATTCCCGCCGCGGCGTGCATTTGTATGTCAAAAATGTCTTTATCACCGATGATTGCGAAGCGCTTTTGCCGGACTATCTGCGCTTTGTTTCGGGGGTGGTCGATTCATCGGATTTGCCGCTCAATGTCTCCCGTGAGATGTTGCAGGATGATGTGGTTATTCGCCGCATCCGGAAAAATATTGTCGGAAAAATCCTCGGGACGCTGACGGATATAAAGGAGAAGGAACCCGAAAAATTCCTGAAATTTTACCGCGAGTTCGGTAAAGTGATTAAAGAAGCGATCGCCACCGACTATGAAAACAAAGATAAAGTACTCGATCTGCTGATGTATCCCTCGACCAAAACCGATGAGAAGGACAGCCTGGTCTCACTGGCTGGTTACGTCGAACGAATGCCCGAGCTGCAACAGGACATATATTATATCACCGGCGAAGATATTGATGTTGTCGCCAACTCACCGCATCTGGAAATTTTCCGCAAGAAGGGATTTGAGGTATTGTTCTTCACCGACCTGGTCGATGAATGGGTACTCCCGAATATGGGTGAGTACAAGGGCAAGAAATTCAAACCGATTCATCGCGGGGAAGTTGATCTCGATACTGAGGAAGAAAAAAAGCAGAATGCCGAAGAACTGGAAGCCAGAGATAAGGAATACAAGGGCCTGCTGCAATTTATTCAGAAGAAGCTGGATAATGATATCGCCGACGTGAAATTGTCGCGCCGCCTGACCGATTCCGCAGTATGTCTGGTGGCTGATGACAACGGTATGAATATCCAGATGGAGCGGATCATGAAGGCGATGAACAAGGATGTGCCGTCTACCAAACGGATCATGGAGTTGAACCCGGGGCATCCGTTGATGAATCGCCTGAAGCATATGTTTGATGAGAACCGTGAGGATCAGCGCCTGGCCGACTATATTGAGTTGCTGCATGAGCAGGCCCTGGTTTCGGAGGGATCATCGCCGAAGAATCCGCGCCGTTTTGCACAACTGGTCAGCGAGTTAATGGTATCGGCGAATTGATGATGGAACCGGCCGGCGGATAGAGTCTGTTATAGTCTGCGTTCAAGAACTAAAAACCATCGCTTAAAATAATATACAGACAAGGATGCCTCACCCGTTTACGGGTGAGGCGAGGGATTTGAAACTGCATTGGCTGATCAGCTACTCGATCCTTCGGGATCGGGCCACCAATCAATAAAT
>CAZGLR010000068.1:14644-18226 GCA_964526635.1 uncultured Ignavibacteriales bacterium
TGCATCTATCCCCAACTCTAAAGAGTTGGGGCACCAGACTTATCTGTTTCAATTCACCCGGGGTACCACACCCGAAGGGTGCTGGCTCGTTGTGCATACTTCCCCTGGTCCCATCATTCTGATGGGGTACCGCGTGCATTGGCTGATCAGCTACTCGATCCTTCGGGATCGGGCCACCAATCAATAAATGCATTTAAATGTCGCCCACTACGGACCGTCGAAGCTGCGGAATCGTGGGTTTACTTGATTGATGAGCTATGTTGCCATTGCTGCGGTGCCCCAAGTCTTTAGACTTGGGATAAGATAAACAGCGATGCATCTATCCCCAACTCTAAAGAGTTGGGGCACCAGACTTATCTGTTTCAATTCCCCCGGGGTACCACACCCGAAGGGTGCTGGCTCGTTGTGCATACTTCCCTTGGTCCCATCATTCTGATGGGGTACCGCGTAAACCCGTTTGAGAATATTCATTGTCTTATTCTGCGGGAAGACGACAGGGCTGCGCATAATCGGGCTGCCTGGTGGCCAAAAATTCGTAGGGGATGGGTTCCCCGTCCCGTTATGAATTGATCCAATCTCCAAAGGACGATGAAACCACACGACGGGCGCGGAAACCGCGCCCCTGCGCATAATATGGTTTAGTGAAATAGGTGAATTCAATTGGGTGGACCGACGATGCGCAGCATTATCGGGTTGCCGCATACTACTGTAACCTATGGTTGAACACTGAATTGTTAACTAACTGGTTAGTTAAACAATAGGCCTTTATGCAGAGAAAAATTTAATTCTCTATTTCATCATAGCTCAAACACACTTTTTCAACAAGCCCCGCCGGGCGGGGTACGGACGTACGCTCATGAAATTTGTTTGCGGACGGGACGTCCGCCAACCATGCAGTATCACAGATCCTAAATCGTGCCGTGGTCTCTCAAACAAATATCGCACCCATTCAAGCACGTACTTGTCCCCAATCCCCACAAAAAAGAACTCCCCCGCTGCTGTGTCAGCGAGGGAGCCTGGAGACGAGCATACTCAGATACGTGATTATGCTTTTGCGTTATCCGTGGTTTTGGCGATCGTGAACCGTGTCACAATCTGCTGCAGGCCATCGGCATTGCGGTTCATCTCTTCAGCGGCGGCAGCGGCCTGCTGGGCGCCGGCGGCGGATTCACGAGTAGCCGAAGCGACACTTTCGATATTCTTCGAAATCTGTTCAGCCGCGGCGGATTGTTCATCGGCTGCGGTTGCGATCTGCTGAATCATATCCATCACCGACTGCGAGGCACTGACGATATCCTGCAGGCTGGTGCCGGCCTGATTGGCCAGTTCCCGTCCGCTTTCGACTTCTTTGGTTCCGGTTTCCATGGAGGCCACGGCTTCAGTGGTGCCTTGTTGAATCCCCTTGATCATTTCGGTAATTTCGCCGGTGGCAGTCCCGGTCCGTTCGGCCAGCTTACGGACTTCATCGGCAACCACGGCAAAGCCGCGCCCCTGTTCGCCGGCGCGGGCGGCCTCGATAGCGGCATTGAGGGCCAAAAGATTGGTCTGATCAGCGATATCATCGATGACCCCGATAATCTCACCAATTTGCTCGGCGGAAGCAGCCAGCTTGCTGATACTGTTGGCCGATTCGCTGACGATAGTTGAGATGCGTTCCATGCCCTGAATCGTGTTCTGGACAATTTCTCCGCCGCTTTGGGCGTTGCCGGCCGCACCGCGAGCCCCATCGGCGGCATCGCCGGCGTTTTTGCTGGACTCAACAATCGTGGCGGTCATTTCTTCGACAGCGGTCGTTACCTGGCCAACCTGCGATTCCTGTTCCTGGGAACTGCGCGAGATTTGCTCGGCCGATGACGACACCTCGGTGGCGGCCGACGACAGCTGTTGCGCGGCGCTGGCCAATTGGGAAATAATTGCGCTCAGGTTGTGGATCATCGTCTGGAAGGCGTTGCCAAGAGCATCGCGTTCGGATTTCGGGTCAACGCGGACAGTCAGGTCATTGCGGGCGATATGCTCGGCGGCATTGGCCAATTCCTTCATATAGTCAATCAACTGACGGAAGGCGTCGGCCAGAACACCGATCTCATCTTTGGAGACGTTCGCGATATTCTGATCGACATCACCGACGGCGATAGCCTCGGCAACCTGAGCCATCTGCGAAACCGGTTTGGAGATGCCACTGGAAATGACAAAGGCGATAATTCCGCCGAGGAGAATCGCGCCAATGACAAAGCCAAAGGCCAGGGTGGTGGCGGTCTGCTGAGAGGCCTTCATTTTGCCACGCTGACCCTCGAGCAGCGTATTAAAGCTTTCGACAACGCCGACAGCCTCCTGGGCCAGCTGATGTTGCAGATTATTTGCTTCCTTTTTGAGATCAACGATTTCATTGAAGCGGTCCCGGTAATCGCCGGCGGCTGTCCTGATAGCGTTGATTTCATCGATATCCGATTGCAGTTTCATTTTTGCTTTGGATTCCTCACACGTAGCCAGAATTTCATCAACGGTTGTGTTGAGTCTTTTCGCATGGGAATTCTCTTCGGTACGGCGAAAATCGCGATAAGCGATACGGCAGTCGAGAAATTTCGAGAAGATAGTATTGGCATCGTCGGCCTTGCTGAATCGTTCCCGCAGTCTTTCGTGCTCAACACGATTTGTAAGTTCTTCTTCCATTTGGCTCATCTGGCTTTCGCGCAGTGAGGCGACCAGTTTATCAACATTGGCTGCGGCCAGATCCATCTTGTCGATCGCCGCCAGAATTTCATGCTGATTCTGGATCAGTGCTTCCCATTCATGGTAATATATTTCACAAGTAGACCGGGCTTCATCAATCAGCGCCACGTCTGCGGCATCTTTGAATCTTGCCCGGGTGATATCCATCTGACCATAAATATCATCGAGGATGCCTTTGACCTTTTGCAGGTTATCGGTATCCCTGGTGGCCAGAAAACTCTGCCGTACAGTCGCGGCGTCCTTAACCCATTTTACCATGGCATTGGCATCATCGCTGTTGGCAACTTTCTGCGAATACGTGTCGAGGCCATTGTACCCGACATAACCTACCGCCAGTGTCAGGGCCAGGACCAGCCCGAAACCGATATACAGTTTCTTGGCGATTTTGATATCCTTCCAGCTCATTTTTACATTCCCCTTCACGATCTGTTTGTATTGTACTATCTTACTATTGTCGTGTCACTGGTCATGTCATGGCCAGGAGCAGTATATATGTTTATTGCAGTGAAGCTGTTTGAGTACCGGTGTGCAGGTGCGGCAATACGGTATACTGAGGTATTGGGATCAGGACAATGCCGGCTGTGTTGATGAATACCCGTATTATGTATAGAAGATTGTGCCCCTCTCGAATCCACCCTTTTCCCCCAAAGATTCGCCCCTATTTCGGAGTCAACACTCCAACTTCATAGTATTTCAGTTCGTCATAACCGGCTATTACTGAAGCACCATATGAAAGAAAAGCGTGATTTTTGAAGAATAAGTAGTCCGAATGGAAAAACGGGTGCGGGGCATGCATACATCCATGAATGCGAGTTTATGCTGTTTGTATTAAGCAAGTTAAGAATAGTGCGT
>CAZGLR010000069.1:0-17774 GCA_964526635.1 uncultured Ignavibacteriales bacterium
AATCATGAAGAAACATCCGGTGGAGGTCTGTCGAAAGCAGAAAGAATCGAGAACAATGCGAGAAGGCCAGGTTGAGTCAGCCTCAGTAAAAGTACGCGCATGATTCCGATAATTGTACTTGCCGCAGAATTTTCCCGAGTCTGACTTGTCTTGGACGAAAATCCACGGATGATGTAATCTCGCCTGAGTTCTCGAATACAGGCTCTTGAAGACAATGACGACAAATAGTACTACACAGTAAGGAGTAGACATGATCAATTTCAAACAATTTTTGGCGTTACTGCTGATTGGGACCTGTCTGCCGGTGCTGTCACTGGCAGCTACAAACGAGCAGCTTAAGACGGCCGCCTCCAATGGCAATGTTGCCTTTGTGGTGGTTACCGCACCCGGGGCAGCCGGAGTTGACCAGGCTAAAACAATAGCGCAACAAGCCGTAAATCAAATTCCCGGCTCTGTAATGATTGAATCAAATCGTGCCGATGCCGCCAATGCAGAATTCATCCAGAAATACAGCTTGGCTTCTGCGCCGGTACCCTTGATCCTCGTTTTTGGATCCAACGGCGTTATCGCCGGCGGCAACGTAGCCTCGCGGGTAAATCCTCAGCAACTTGTTGCGATGGTGCCCAGCCCCAAGAAAGCAGAAGTGATTGAAGCTATTCAGTCCGGCAAATCTGTTTATGTGACGGCGTCCCGACCGAGCATGAATTCCGCGTCCCAAGTGATGAGCGGCTGCGCCATGGCGTGTTCCAAGATGATGGGCAGGGGAACGACCGTTGAAGTGAATATGGATGATCCGGTCGAAGAGAATTTCCTCCGTCAGCTGAAGGTCAATCTACAGTCCGACGAACCAGTTACGGTAGTTATTAATGCCAAGGGGCAGGTCACGGGATCATACACTGGTACTGTCGAAGTAGACAAACTTATTACTTCGGCAACCAAGGTGGTGGCCAGCGGTTGCTGTCCGCCAGGAAGCGGCGCAAGCTGCGGGCCGACGCCCGGCAAAACCGGCGGTAAATAATCTATGGCTTTCACCTTTCGAACGATTGTCCTCAAGGAGATCAACCGACGCAAGGGGCGGCTAATTTCCGGGCTGTTGACTATTACCCTGGGAATCGCAGTCATAGTAGCGATCCAGTCTATTACCTCGGTCTCACGGCAGGTTGTGGCCAAAAAACTGGATCTCCTCGGCGCGAATATCATGGTGCTTCCCCAGGGGGCCACAGTAGACGACTATTTCTCGGCCGATGTCGATGCCCCGACATTCCCTGAAGAATATGTCGACCGCATCGCAACTTCAATGATTCCCGGTGTGGATAATATGTCTCCCAAGTTGAGTCGCCGAGTTGATATCGACGGCTTGTCGGTCATTCTAACCGGCATACTCCCGGCCAGCGAGTTGGCCTCGAAACCGATCTGGCAGGCATCGGGTCTTATGGGCGCTGAGCTTGATTTGGCCTGTGCCCCATCGGACGACAAAGAATCGTCACTTACTGAGGAGGATCTGAAAGCACAACGAAAAAAGGTAGATTCTCTCGGCATGAGCGAAGTGTGGATCGGCAGTTCAGTCGCTGAACGCCTCAAACTCGGGGCAGGCTCAGATTTGCCAATTCAAGGATCAACTTTCAGAGTCTCTCATGTCCTTCCGGAGACCGGCACTGTAGATGATAGCCGGGTATTTGCTCACTTACATGCGGTTCAGGGTTTGCTTGGCATCGAGGGTCAGGTGAGCAATATCGAGATTATGGGCTGTTGCAGTGAAATCTCCGATGGTCTATTGGGGAAGTTGCGCAACATTCTCCCGGACACTAAAATTGTTACTATCGGGAATATTGTTAATACTCAGATCGAAACAAACACTCTGATGGCAAAGGTTGCTCTGGTTTTACTGGTGATCATTGTGATTGTCGGTTCGTTTTCTATCGGCAACTACATGTGGGCTAATGTGGAGGAACGCCGCAAAGAGATCGGGACTCTCATTACAATTGGCTGGGGAAGGAATCATATCTACTGGCTGTTCCTCGTGAAAGCAATCATCCTGGGACTGTCCGGCGGAATTCTGGGCTACCTGGTCGGTACTGTAGCAGCTATCATCCTGGGTCCCTATTTTGCCGGCTTGTCTATATCTCCTGTCGTTAGCTATCTATGGTGGTCAGTGTTGGTCGCGGTCGTTATCGCCCTGGCGGGGAGTTGGTATCCGACGTTTCGTGCCGCTCGCATCGATCCCGCAATAATTATGCAGGAGATCTGATTGTGATAGACATCAAAGGACTTACAAAGACATATACTCGCTCGAAACAGGTTGTTCATGCGCTGAACGATGTATCACTGACCATTGATGACGGTAGTTTCGTTGCGGTGACCGGTCCATCCGGATCGGGAAAGACAACGCTCCTCTTGTCATTGGGTGGTCTCATCCATCCGAGTATAGGAACGGTGAGCTATTCCAATCAGAATCTGTACGATTTATCGTCTTCACGTTTGGCGGCCTTTCGTAACCGAACCATAGGCTTCGTGCTGCAGACGTTCAATCTGGTGCCATATTTGACGGCGGTGGAAAATGTCATGCTGCCAATGCTGCCCTCCGGCAGAAATGGCTTTGATCCCAAGGGGCGGGCCCTGGCGCTTCTGAAGCAGATGGGATTAGCTGATCGGAGCGATTTCCTGCCCAGAGAGCTTTCAATCGGTCAGCAGCAGCGAGTCGCGATTGCCCGTGCTCTCGGCAATGAACCAGAAGTCATTCTGGCCGATGAGCCGACCGGCAATCTGGACCCGTCGCTGGCCGAAGAGATCCTGGACGTCCTGCAGGATTTGAACACCAATCACAACAAAACTGTTGTCATGGTAACTCACAGCCCGCAGGCTGCGGCCAGGGCGGGAAAAGTCCTGAAGCTCCGAGACGGGATGCTGGTTTCATAAGCTGATCAGGAGAATACGCGAAAGTGGCCAAGAGGAAACATTCCAAAAAATCACATACAAATCGGCAAAACGATAATCGGGTGTCAGTCAGGACCCGGAATCAGAAACGTAACCTCATTTTGACCTCCGCCCTGGGAGCATTAATTATAGCGATTATTGCCTTCCTGGTCCTCGGAAGTGATTCCAGCAGCAGCCCATCAGCCCAGTTATCTCCAGTAGTAACCCCGGAGAGTAATACGCGTACGGAACAGGCATCGGCACCGGCCTCCGGGAAAAGCGGGCCATCCCTGAATATTCAGGAACCGTCGCATGATTTCGGTCTTATCTCGCAGGAAAATAAGGTCTCTCACACGTTTGTGGTCCAGAACACTGGTGATGAACCGCTGCGGCTCATTCGAGCGAAGGGATCGTGAGGATGCACAGCCGCAGTCCTGACTGACGCGGATATTCCCCCGGGTGGGGAAGGGAAAATAAAAGTCACCTTTGATTCCGGTCACAAAAGAGGCCGGCAGCAGAACACGATTACGGTGGAATCGAATGATCCGGTCAGACCGAAGGTGATTCTGTCGGTCTCTGCACAAATTGATATTCAATTCGGGTTTGAGACGCAAATTTTAGACTTCGGTCGACTTTTGAAAGGTGAAACAGCAACCAAAACAGCGATTGTGACCCTGAAGGATCATACCAAGCGGAACCTGCTCGAAGTGACTTCAAAATCTCCATATATAGGTGCCGAAATCATCGAATCGACAACTACTGATGCGGATCGCATCGATATTGAAGTGACAGTGAAAGAAGGGGCACCGCCAGGAAAATTCAACGAATCTATAACTGTCAGGTTGTCTGATAACTCGTATAGAAGATCAAGTCTTGCCCTTAAGGGAGTGATTATCGGCAATATCGAGGCCACCCCTGAGTCAATTCGCCTTACGGCAGACACTTCACGATCCGTTGAAAACCAGATCGAGCAGAGTATTCGCGTTGTGCCTACGAACAATGACTTCACGTTTGACATATTTGGCGTCAGCGATCCCCGTGATCAGGTGTCTTTGGAAGTCGACACGATAGCCCTGGGGGAGCACTATACGATAAGAGTCAGACCAAATGAAAAGGCTCTGGAAATGGGCCGGAATCTGGCTGGTGAAGTCAAGGTTTTGACAAGCGATAGCGAGCAGCCGGAATTTATTATTCGGTACAGTATTATCTTTCCCAAAAGGTAGGGTGGGAATTCTTTTTGCCCGGTATAGTTAGATTTTCAAATTTTCTTGACAGGGGGAACGTATTCCTCATATAATTCGTTAAATGGCGAAATAACGGCTCATGAGATGGTTTGATTGTCTGAACGATGTGTCTCGACCGGCAACATGGAAACTGTAATGGCTTTGGACAGCGGACTGCTTGTTTGGGCCAACGGCCAGGCCGGCTAAGTTCGTATGAAGAGTGAGGTACTTACATGACGGTAGAAACCTCGCCCGAGGTGAAGGCGCTCAAGGCGTTGGGTGATGAAACCCGGATCAGAGCGGTTCTGGCTCTGCGGGATACTGAACTATGCGTTTGTCAGATTGTGGAACTGTTGGAACTGGCTCCTTCTACTGTCTCTAAACATTTGCACATACTCAAAGAGGCAGGCCTGGTTGAGTCCCGAAAAATAAGTCGGTGGGTTTTTTATAGTCTGTCCAAATCCGATGCCAGGGGGATCCCCAACGCTGCTCTAAACATGATCCTGGCAACGGCCCAGCACACGCAGCTGGCAAAAGCCGACAAACAGCGCCTTAAGGAGATTCTCAAGCTCGACCCGGAAAAATTATGTGAAAGGCAAAAGAAATGCTGAAGATACTATTTTTGTGCACCGGCAACTCGTGCCGAAGCCAGATGGCCGAAGGTTGGGCACGAAAACTCAAAGGTGACGAAATTGATGCCTACTCGGCCGGTACCGAGAGTCACGGCCTCAACCCCAATGCCGTCAAGGTCATGGCCCAGGCAGGCGTTGACATATCCGGTCACAGCTCAAAAGCAGTGGCCGACCTCGAAACAAAAGAATTTGACTACGTCATAACTGTCTGCTCCGATGCTGACCAGAACTGCCCGATTTTTCCCGGGAAGGCGGTCAGGATTCATCATGGGTTTGATGATCCACCACGGCTGGCCAAGTCCGCACAGACTGAGGAAGAAGCCTTGTCACACTACCGGCGCGTGCGGGATGAAATTAAGGCCTTTGTGGAAACGCTCCCGGAGAGCCTGCCGGTGACTGAAAGGAAGAAGGGATGACCCAGAGATCTGAGAAAGTGAACCACGACACAACCCGTGTCGTCCGCGAGGAATATGGCAAGATCGCTCAACAGGGTGGCTCCTGTTGCGGCCCGTCATCATGTTGCGGAGGCTCAACGACTGATGCATTTGCATCAAGCATTGGCTACGTCAATGAAGATTTAAGCGGCCTGCCGGATGGCGCAAACCTGGGACTCTCCTGTGGTAACCCGACTGCTCTGGCATCGATCAAACCCGGAGACGCGGTTATTGATTTGGGAAGCGGTGCGGGCTTCGATGTCTTCATTGCGGCCCGTCAAGCAGGACCCACCGGGCGAGTGATCGGCATCGATATGACACCAGAAATGATATACAAGGCTCGAGAAAATAGCCGGGTTTTTCGAGAATCGTCCAGCCTCGAGAATACAGAGTTCCGATTGGGCGAGATAGAACATCTCCCGATTGCGGATGCCTCAGCAGATATTGTGATTTCGAATTGCGTTATCAATCTGTCGCCTGACAAACCGCAAGTTTGGAGAGAGATTTTTCGAGTGCTCAAACCCGGCGGACGTGTGGCTGTATCTGATCTGGCGCTTCTGAGGCCACTTCCCGAAGAGGTTTGTGAGTCCTTAACAGCCCTGGTGGGCTGTATCGCGGGAGCCGTCCTCGTGAAAGAAACTGAAAAGATGATCAAAGCGGCGGGTTTGGTCGACGCGATGTTCGATGCCAAATCCGACTATATCGACAGCATGAGCGAGTGGTCAGATCCGCTCTATAAAGAAATAGCCGGCAAGCTTCCGCCCGGCACCAAACCCGGTGATTTTGTAACCAGTTTGAATATCATGGCGAGGAAGCCGTGAAACAAAACGTACTCTTTCTCTGTACCGGCAATTCCTGCCGGAGCCAGATGGCAGAAGGGTTCCTTCGCAGGTACGCAGGGGAACGCTTCGACGTATACAGTGCCGGACTTGAGCCAAGGACGGTGCACCCGCTTGCTATCCGGGTAATGGACGACATCGGGATAGACATCTCCAATCAGGTATCCAAAGGTGTGGATTCGGTGCTGGGCAAACAATCATTCTCGTATGCCATCTTTGTTTGTCAGCAAGCCGAAGAAAACTGTCCCAGTATTTACCCGTTTGCGCTGCAGAGGCTTTCCTGGCCATTCGACGACCCGGCTGCATTCGAGGGTAACGAAGAGGAAGTGCGTCATAAATTCCGTTCAGTGCGGGATGAGATAGATGCAAAAATAAGAAGCTGGCTCGCTACGATCAATAAAGTCGAGCGTGTGGGCGGTGAGTGAATCCATCGGGTTGGAGGAGGTTTGTGCCATGAGTACTGAAGGATCAGTTGTCAGAAGACTCGGTTTCCTGGACCGGTATTTGACCGTATGGATATTTGTAGCGATGGCTGTCGGTGTCGCGGCCGGACACTTATACTCCGGTATAGCCGGGTTCTGGGATACGTTTTCCGTCGGGACGACCAACATCCCGATCGCGGTCGGGCTGATCCTCATGATGTACCCGCCGTTGGCCAAGGTTCGTTATGAAGAAATGGGCCGCGTGTTTCGGAACGTCAAAATTCTCACCCTCAGCCTGATTCAAAACTGGGTTATTGGACCGATTCTGATGTTCCTGTTGGCAATCTCTTTTTTGTCCGGGTACCCGGAATACATGGTCGGTCTGATAATGATTGGACTGGCGCGCTGTATTGCGATGGTCATTGTCTGGAATGATTTGGCCGGAGGAGACTCCGAATATGCCGCCGGACTGGTTGCCTTCAATTCCGTATTTCAGGTTATTTTCTATTCGGTTTTCACCTGGATCTTTGTAACGAAACTGCCGCCCCTGTTCGGACTCGAAGGTGCTGTAGTTGAGATAACGATGGGGCAGATTGCCGAGAGTGTTTTTATTTATCTGGGTGTGCCCTTCATTGCCGGTATCCTGACCCGACTGATCCTTGTCAAGGCGAAAGGGAAAGAGTGGTACCATCGCGAATTCATACCGCGAATCAGCCCAATTACGCTTATAGCGTTGTTGTTTACGATTTTTGTGATGTTCTCTCTGAAGGGCGAACTGATCGTAAAAATCCCGATGGACGTCGTACGTATCGCTATTCCGTTGTTTATATACTTTGTGCTGATGTTTTTGGTGAGCTTCTTCCTGAGCGCCAAGGCCAAAGCTAATTACTCCCAGTCAACAACTTTGAGCTTTACGGCGGCATCCAACAACTTCGAATTGGCCATTGCAGTTGCGGTGTCGGTTTTCGGCATTAATTCCGGTGTGGCCTTTGCAGCGGTCATTGGCCCGCTTGTTGAAGTTCCCGTACTTATCGGACTGGTCCACGTCGCATTGTATTTCCGAAAGAAGTACTTTGGAGGAACACTCATTGAGGCCGGCAAACGTTGCCCGTGAGAACAAATACGAAGGATATATCCTTCTTCACAAACATCTTTTAAACATCGAAATGAGATGAAAGGGACGGTATGTCAACTTTCTCAAATGGCGTAAAGCTCGTGATAGTCGTTATACTGGCTTCATTCTTTGTTGGCTGCGGTGGCCCCCGGGACGGTACTATCGTATTGGTCGATGGCTCCAGCACGGTGTTTCCGATCTCCGAGGCGGCCGCGGAGGAGTATGGAAAGATGAATCAACAGCGCCGGGTGACGGTCGGCATCTCCGGCACTGGCGGAGGTTTCAAGAAGTTCGGAGCCGGCGAGGTCCACATTGTAGGCGCGTCGAGGCCGATTACTCCGACAGAGGTAGAACGCTGTAGAAAAAACGGAATCGAGTATATCGAACTACCGGTGGCCTACGATGGCATATGTGTTGTCGTTAACCCGTCGAATGATTGGGTGGATTATCTTACGGTAGCAGAGCTTCGTAAAGTGTGGGAACCGTCTGCCCAGGGAAAGGTCTTGAACTGGCGAGACATACGGCCGGAATGGCCGGATCGCGAGTTGCACCTGTATGGCGCCGGGGTCAATTCCGGGACTTTCGATTACTTCACAGCCGCCATTGTCGGGGAAGAACATTCCAGCCGCGGTGATTTCACCTCGAGTGAGGACGACAACGTGCTCGTACAGGGAGTTGCCACTGACGACCTGGCAATGGGCTTCTTCGGTTATGCTTATTTTGAAGAAAATTCGGATAAATTACGCGCGGTTCCAATCGACGATGAGAATCCTGATAATGGCGCCGGATCAATCGAGCCAACGCCGCACACAATTGGTGACATGACCTACCAGCCGCTGTCGCGTCCGATCTTCATTTATGTCAACAAGGCGGCGCTCGAAGTGGAGGCGGTTTCTGATTTCGTGCGGTTCTATCTGTCTTCAGCCAGTGAATTGGTGCCCTCGGTGGGATTCATTCCCCTATCGGAGAGTGCATACACGCTCGCCCAAAATCGAGTTGACGCCCGTGTTATCGGTTCGATATTCGGCGGAACGGGTTCGCAGGTTGGAGTAAATATCGAAGAGCTTATGAAAACCGGCATCGATCAGTAGGCAAGCCCGGGATGGCGCTGATGGATAAAACTTTCCAAACGACCACTGCCGGCATGGATAGCCCGCGCGCCCTGCGCGAGCGGATTATTGAGCGAGTCTTGTTCTGCTTCGCCGGACTATCCATTCTGATAACCGTTGGCGTAATTGTCGTACTCGTCAGAGAGACCTGGGCGTTTTTTAGTGAAGTTCCTGTCGTGAAGTTTCTTACGGGGACAGAATGGACGCCGCTATTTGCGGACAAGAAGTTTGGCATCCTGCCACTCCTGTCCGGCACAGCCCTGACAAGTGCAATTGCAATTTTTACCGCACTGCCGATGGGTTTGTTAGCTGCTATTTACCTCAGTGAGTATGCCTCTTCCGGAGTAAGGCAAGTAGTTAAGCCAATCCTGGAAGTTCTCGCGGGAATACCTACCGTGGTCTACGGGTATTTCGCTTTGACCTTTGTGACGCCTGTTTTGCAATCGTTTGTTCCCGGGTTGTCCGGGTTCAACGCCCTGAGCCCGGGGATCGTTATGGGTATCATGATTCTGCCTGTCATCGCTTCCTTGTCCGAGGATGCCATCTATGCCGTGCCCCGTGAACTGAAGGAGGGGGCAACAGCACTCGGCGCCACCAAAATAGAGGTCGTGCGTCGCGTCATAGTACCGTCGGCGTTCTCCGGCATCGCAGCATCGGTGATACTCGGAATATCCCGCGCCGTAGGGGAAACCATGATTGTGGCGATTGCAGCCGGACAGCAGCCTCGATTCACTTTTGATCCTCGGGTACCCATCGAAACCATGACCGCATATATCGTGCAGGTCAGCCTGGGGGATACGCCAACGGGAACACTGGCCTATCATACCATCTTTGCCGTGGGTATGACGCTCTTCCTGTTCACCTTTCTGCTGAATATCGTGGCGCACCGTCTCCGACGCCATGTAACGAAGAGTCGTTGATAAGTAAATGAAAAATACTATGTATCGATCAATAAAACCGCGAAAGACGATGCCAAACGCCGGTAAAGAAATGCTCACGCAGTCAGCCAAAGGTGAGACAACAGGACGTGTCTTTCAAGCCATTGGCGCCCTTGCCGTGATTCTTCCGCTCGCTTTTCTTATCGCTGTTCTGGCCGATGCCATGATCGACGGGTCGCAGAGAATCGGCTGGGACTTTCTGGTCAGTTATCCTTCTCGAATTGCCACGGAGGCAGGCTTTCTCCCTGCAATCGTCGGGAGTGTTTACCTAATGATTCTCACGGCCGTTATCGCCATTCCCATTGGTGTGGGCGCTGCGCTGTACTTAGAGGAGTATTCCCAGCCAGGGAAGTTAACGAATCTCATCGAGGTGAACATCAGTAATCTGGCCGGCATCCCATCCATTATATATGGACTGCTGGGACTTGAACTGTTCGTGCGGGTGATGCAATTGAACCGAAGTCTCATCGCCGGGGCGATGACCCTTGCACTTTTGGCTTTGCCTATTATCATTGTGTCGGCACGCGAAGCCCTCAGGACCGTGCCGCACGATTTGCGCGAGGCGGGAATGGCTCTTGGAGCGGATCGCTGGCAGGTAATTCGTCATGTCGTGTTACCCCTGGGATTACCCGGAGTATTGACCGGCATCATTCTGGCGATCGCCCGCGTGATCGGGGAAACTGCTCCCCTGATTACCATAGGCGCATTAACTTATATCGCGTTTCTCCCAAGGAACCTGAACGATCCATTTACGGCTATGCCCATTCAGATATTTAACTGGGTCTCTCGTCCTCAGGCAGAGTTTCACACAACCGCCGCCGCGGGCATTATCGTGCTGCTTGCCGGCATGCTGTTTATGAATGCCGGGGCCATATACCTGAGGTTCAGGCTCCGACAGAGAATGGAACAGTAACCCTTACCGGGGACGAAGAATTGAAAAATATCAGCGGAAAATCTAAATGGCCTGTCAGGATGCGGTGATGATGCAGAAAGAGGAGCATACAATCAGCCAGGTGGCGCTTGAAGTCCGTCAACTCAATGCCTGGTACGGCAACACGCAGGTGCTGAGTGATATATCAATGGATATCCGCCGCCGCCAGGTAACAGCTGTCATTGGACCTTCCGGCTGTGGCAAATCAACTCTGGTCCGGTGCCTCAATCGCATGCACGAAACCGTACGTGGCGCGCGCGTGCAGGGGCAGGTAATTGTCGATGGTCTCGACATATATGCCGATCGGATCAATCCCGTCCAGGTGAGACGGCGTATTGGAATGGTGTTCCAAAAACCGAATCCTTTTCCGGCTATGTCGATCAAAGACAACATTGTATCCGGACTCAAAATGCAAGGCATGCGTGTCAGGGATGAACATCGTGTCGTCGAACAGTGCCTGACTCAAGCGGCTCTCTGGGCCGAAGTGAAAGATCGACTGGCGGAACCGGCCACAGGCTTATCCGGCGGACAACAGCAACGACTGTGCATCGCCCGCGCGCTGGCGATGCAACCGGATATCATACTCATGGATGAGCCATGCTCCGCATTAGATCCTATTGCAACAAGCCGCATCGAACAATTAATGCATGATCTGGCACAGCAGTACACGGTGGTGATTGTAACGCACAACATGCAACAGGCTGCACGGGTGGCTGATTTTACTGCGTTTCTCTTTATGGGCGAGTTAATCGAATTTGACACCACAATGCGGATTTTCACGAAGCCAAGCAACAAGCGCACAGAAGACTATATTACAGGGCGATTCGGCTAATCCCCGGAGGCAATTTATGCGCAACCGACACATCGACCACGAATTTCAGGTCGAACTCAACACCCTGCGACAGAGACTCGCTGAAATGCTCCTGTTGGCTGAAGCGATGTTTGCAGCGTGCATCGACTCGCTGAAAAAGACCAAGCCGGAGGCTGTCGCGCACGTCTGGCGCGACGAGGACAGGATGGACCAGTTTGAAAAGGAGATCGATGCGCTCTGTCTCACTATTTTGGCTCTGCGAAATCCGGTGGCCTCGGATCTGAGATTCGTAGCAGCCGGCCTCAAGATGATCACTGATCTGGAGCGCATCGGAGATCTGGCCGTGAATGTTGTGGAGAGGCGCGAACAGATTCTCATAGGCGGACCGTCGATAGTTCAAGAAAACGTTGCTGCCATGGCGCAAGAGCTTCACGGTATGTTTGCCGACACGAAGAAGGCCCTGCGCAACGTCGATTGCCGGCTTGCCCGGGAAGTAATCAGCAAAGATGAGGTCGTCGACACTCTGTGTACTTTGCTGTTTCAAAAAACCGTCGAGGGGGTAGTTGACGGTGATTTGGACGCACGGGCCGCAGCCGGATTTCAGTCAACGGCAAAGTACATCGAAAGGATCGCGGATCATCTCGTAAACGTGTGCGAACAGGTGTTGTTCATCGAAGAGGGCACAAAGGGATAAGAAAGAAAGATCGAGTTGAAGAAGTGTTAGGTTTAGCCGAGGCAGGCCGCCTAAGATAATTGTTTCATACGGGTGCCGGATTTGACAGCATACTCCGCTCATATCCCGAATTCGAAGATCAAGTAGTTCGGGGAGAGGGATATTGGGGCCGCAATAAAATACAGAAACCCCGGTTTCGGCCGGGGCTTTTTTGTTCGGGGAAGGTCTGGGATTTCGAGGCAATTCTCAGAAAAAGCGGTACCCCCACCCAAGCACGCTATGGGGCATCAGGCCGGCTTTGTTCTGTCGGTCCAATCAACCGGGGTCGGTACTCATTCGGCCAGGCTGAATATTTCCTCAACTGGCACTTTGAAGTGCCGAGCGATCTTAAGAGCGATGACAGTCGATGGGACAAATCTGCCAACTTCGATTGTACTTATCGTCTTTCGCGAGACTCCAATAGCTTGAGCAAGTTCGCTCTGATTCATTCGGTGTTCAGCGCGAAACACTCGAATACGATTGTTTAGGCGAGAACCCACTAGTGATCACTCCCCGCGGCAGCAAAGCTCGATCCGAGGTTAAACCCGAAAAAGGCCAGGCTGAACGCTACCAACATGAAGGCTGCTATTACATCGGCAGCATGACTTGAAGGCATCCCGGCGAAGACGCTGACGCCTTCGGATCCAAACACGCGATCGTAGAACTGTACAAGTAGAATGAAGGTTGTAACCCAAGAGAAGCCGCTGGCTCTAAGAAGAATCGAAGCAGAGAAGCTTTCTGGCTCCGAGTCATCAGATCGACCCAGCCGGAGTTTTCGGTAGATCAAGACGGACGCCCAAACGAGTATCAAACTCAAGGCTCCCTTCGCGATCCAGTCGAGTGTTTCAATTGTGGCCGTATTGCCGAGAGATACGGTGAGCACATCCAGCAGCAGGATACCGGCAAAGGGGAGGGCCCCGACGGCGAGAAGCAGGTTCATCCTATCCTGAAGTTCGGCCCGGTTGTACCTGTTATTCATAGTTTCCTCCGATTTCTCTGTTAAATATAATTCTCAGTCTGATACCTATAAGTACGCGTATGAAACTTAAAGGTTTCATGATTCTGCAGATTTTCGGGAAAACGGCTCTTTGCATTCAGGTCGAGTGATCAAGTGGATGCTGCGGGCGGACAATACTTGGTTGGCCAGCTAATGTGGTTATGCGATTGGCTTCCAGTATCTTCAGCCCTTTGTAAATGAGTTTATCTCCATCGAAAAGGCAAAGTACACAGTAGTTTGGGGCGAGTGATATCGGGGCCCCATAGAATAAAAAACCCCGGTTTCGGCCGAGGCTGTTTGATGAACATAAAAATGATCAAGTGTGGCAATAAACAATCGATATGTTTACATTGCTGCCACATGAGGCACCTGACTATGCTGTGCATTATTGGGATGTTCGTCCGAGCGGACGTGCTTTTTGCCTTGGGGATGAAGTAATGGACTCAATCAGTCAGTTGGCAGTCGGCGCCGTAGTTGGCGAAGTCGTCCTTGGTGACAAAGTTGGCAACCGAGCTCTGCTGTGGGGTGCGGTGGTCGGTACCCTGCCCGATCTCGATGTGGTTTTTTATCCGCTTATGGATGAAGTGTCGCAGCTGGGATGGCATCGGGGGATATCGCATTCATTGCTGTTCAATTGCGTGCTGGCGCTATTTCTGGGATGGGCGCTTTACCGTCTCAATGGTCGCCGTGCCTCTCAAAAACAGTGGACGGTACTATCGCTGGCGTGCCTGCTGGCGGCTGTGCTCCTTGATTGCTTCACTGTTTATGGAACCCAGGTATTTCAACCATTCAGTAACTATCAGGTGGGATTCAACAACATCTCGATCATTGATCCGCTGTTTACTGTGCCATTGCTTGTGGTGATACTCGTTGGCCTGTTTCTGCGGAAATCCCCCTTTGCGCGCAGGATTGTAGTCCTGACTGGTTTGTCCCTCAGCACCATCTATATGGCGACCACGATCGTAATCAAATTCCATGCTGAGTCAGTCATCGAGGCGTCGCTGGCGCGGCAGGGAATATCGTATGAACGCCTGTTGACAGCGCCGACGCTTTTCAATTCGGTACTATGGCGGGCCACTGCAGAGGTTTCAGATGGTTATTACACCGGGTATTATTCTCTCTTCGATACGCGACCTGAAATCGAATTCCGCTATATCAGCCGCAACGAGGATTTGCTCACTGACATTCGTGACAGTCGGGCCGTAAAGCAACTTCTCTGGTTTTCGAATGGCTGGTATACGGTCAAAAAGACCAGCGATAGTTCGCTTATATTCAGCGATCTCAGATTTGGTGAGATTCATACCGACTCGGAGCGTCGGGGACAATTCGTGTTCAACTGGCAAGTGACAACCGATCAGTCCGGGACATCGATGAAACAACTCAATCCCCAGGTCGATGATGCCGGCCGGGCGATACACTTTTTGTGGAATCGCATACTCGGACACTGACCGGCAGGAAGTCGACAATGCACATCCTTATCAGGCCACCGGTCAACTAATGCTGACCTCTTTAGGCATGCGAGCGACACTTTGTATTCAGACAATTGGAATGAGTGGGACAAACCAATAGAACAACCAAATCAATTGGAATTTGTGCCCATCCTGGGACCAAAACCCGTAACCGGCATGTGGCGGAATGTAATACAAATAATATAGTCGTGTCAAATGAGATAACGGGAAGGCGACAACCGCGGTGCATTATCGGGCCACCCGGCCGAGATCCTCAATTAGGCCAACCCGTGATTAATCTGCATTGATTTCTATAACGGGAAGATGCCCTCGGATGCGAAATAGATGCCACCCTCGGCCATCCGGGTGAATGCCGACTATGCTGCCGATCGGTGGAACAGGCGCCGGATCTTCTCCGGAGGCCGGATGATGTACATCAAAAGCGTAAATCCGGCGATAATGATTGTTGGGATCACAATCACTTCAATCGGGACATCGGGGTAAATTAACCGTTCGAGCCATTCGATTATAAAGGACCGCTGTTTCTCGGTCGAAGGGTCAATTCGTTGGCGCAGTTGATATTCCCATTCGGTAAGCGGGCAGAGACGATTCAGAATGGGCATAGCCGCGACAAAGAGGATGCCCAGCAGATGGATCGTACGAAAGAGCCATCGATCCCAGAAGGCCGGGCGCCAGAATCCACGAATAGTAAGAATGAAGCCATAGATCATGAAGATAATCCAGGCGAAGTGGAGAATGATCAAAATATAGGCAAGTATTTCGTAAATCATGGCCATTTCCATAATACAATACGGAATAATCTCCGTTTGAAGGAATATACGCGTCGTAACGCTTTGCGCGTTGGCAGACAGGATGAAATGGCAAACAGTGGAGTTATATGTTTATGTCGCAGAATCACCCGCAACAGACATTAAAACTATCGTGGCTCGCCAAAAAATCGAAATCAGGATCGATCCAGCGCCGGCCATTTGCTTTAACGGTAACCATTCTCGTCTTTGTGCTCCAATCCAGCGACCGGAATGCATAATCGATCATATCGTCACGCAAGGCAAAATCATCCTCAATATCCACCCAGACAGCCGGCTTGTCGTCCCATACCTGGAGTTTGTAACAGGGATACGTCCTTGAACGATCGGCCTCCGGCGTTGATTCCGTTCTTTTACTTTTCATAAATTTCTCTCAATCCTGTGAGTTTAAGCCTGCCGAGATTACAGGAGAATCCAGAGGAAATGGAATCACATCTATGTCACATCTTGGAAGGTGCTTGAAAAGTAAACTGTGGTAACACATAAGTATAGCGATAGTGTCAACGATTTGAAAGGCAATCTCTTGCGGGCGTCGAGTTGGCCAGGCCGCTCACCGGTAAATATCCATCAGGCGTTTCTCGGCATCGGCGCTGCCGATAAGCACAATTTCATCATCGGCGCCAAGCACTTCTGATGGTGCCGGATTGATGTTCAGATTGTCGTCTTTGCCGATGGCGATGACACTGCATCCGGTTTGCTGACGGATGGGAACCTCGGCCAGGGATTTTCCGGCAAACGACTCATGGACCGGAACCCGAAACACATTCAACCCCTCGGCCACCATCATTATTCGATTCGGGAGTAACAGATTGATGATAGTACTTGCCCCAATCGAGGCATGTGACATGACCAGATCCGCCCCGGCGCTATGCAGCTTGGAGATGTTACGATCGATGTTCGCCCGGCTGATGATCTGTACATCAGAGCGAAGCTTCCGGCAGTAAATAGTGAGATAGACATTGACCGAGTCGTCATGCGTCGTGACAAGAACTGAAGTCGCTTCGCGTATGCCTGCCTTCGCGAGTATGCGAATATCGGCGGCATCTCCTTCGATATAGTTTTCACCACGGATAAATCGCGGATTTTTTTCAACGATTCGGTAATGGATACCACGCTGTTCGAGGACGTTGGCTGCCGCCAGCCCAACCCGACCGCCTCCCAGGATAAGAACCGGAGCCTCGGTCGTGGGACGGTTATCGTGTGTATAGTAGACTTTTTCGAAATTCTCCAGTTGTTCAGCGGATCCGGCGAGAACAAGCACCGTGGTTGAGTCAATGCGCGAATCCGATCGCGGTACCCGGAATTGCCCGCGTTTCCAGAAACCGACTACCGTTGCCCCGGTTTTTTCACGAATCCGACTGCTAATGAGCGTTTGTCCTTCAAGTGGTGTTCGCATCGCCGAAGCCTCGGCAATGATCAACTTATCAAACCGTCCGATAACATTTGCTCCGATACTCATGCCAAGCGTCCGGCGCGCCAGTGATTCACCGAGCATTTTCATGAACTGAAAAACGTAGGTGCTCCCGGCGAGCTGGAGGATGTCGATAGAATCGTCCGAATCGGCGTTTGTGACGATCGGGACGTCTTTGGATACCTCGCGCGCTGTGAACGCAATGTTGGTATTGAGCGTGTCTTCATTATTGGCAACCAGCAATGCGGCATTCTCGATTCTGAGGCGTCGATATGTTTCGCCGTCAACAAGGTCGCCGACAGACACCTTTAAATCCATTTCATAGAGTTCCAACGCCCGACGCTGGTCTGGTGCGACAATCACATACTGATAATTATACTTGGTCAGTTTGCGGACCAGGTTGATTGTGAGGTTGTCAAAACTGGTTAGAATAATATGCCCTGCTGTCTTCGGTGGTAATTCACGAGGAGTTTTTGCCCGCGACTGGGCTTCAAGCCATGGGGCGTAGAAGAACTGAATGAAGGTAAACGGCAACATCACCAGCAAAAACAGAATGCCGGAAAGCAAAACGATCAGCGAAAACGCTTTGCCCAAATCACTAACGAAAGTAATATCGCCAAAACCAAGCGTGGACATAACCGTCAGGGTCCAGTATAGACCGGTTATCCAGGAATACTCCCTGCCCTCGTAGAGCATGATGAAGTGGAAGATGACACTGTATACTACCACCAGCAATGTCAGCACAAACAAAAACCGCAGCAGGAGTTTCATATTCTGCTTGGTGGTCCGGCTGCGGGCAAAGAACATGATTTGCGCTGGAAGATATTTCATAGCTGCATTCCATTGTGTGAGTGATGGTCCCGGAGTCCGGCATCGATTGTCAGAAAACCCGGATAAATTTCGTGAGAATATAAGTCACAAGTTCTGCTCTGGCAATGATGATTCGGGGATTTGTTTGGTGGTTTATTTGAGGCAGGAATCCGACAATGCTTTGCATTGTCGGGCCACCGGTC
>CAZGLR010000070.1:0-17649 GCA_964526635.1 uncultured Ignavibacteriales bacterium
GATCCCCAGGGCCCGGATCATCGGACGGGTGAACCGCTGGCCGCCGATCTTGAAGTTCTGCCGGGAGCGCTGGGTCTGCGCTCCGTACAGAGCATCGGAAGGGACCTCGATCGGTCCCATGGAGTCTCGTTCCGTCCGGGTGCTCATGCTCGTCGGGTCGAACGGTGTTCGGAACGCACCCGGGCGCCGGGCGCGGTACATCTGTATTTACCCTATGTATAATACGAGGTCTTAAACTCATTACTCGCATCGTCACCATAAATCACAAAATGTATATTCGTTAAATTCGTTGCCGAGGGCGCAAATTCGTCCACCGCCCGTTTCATTGCCTGAGCGCATTCGGTTAGCGACAGGCCCCCCACGCCGGTGCCGAGAGCCGGAAACGCAATCGATTTCGCAGTCATTTCATCGGCCAGCTTCAGGCTGCTCAGCGTTGATTTGTATACCAGTTCGGGATTGGTTTTCAACTCCTGGCCCATCCCGGCGGCGTGGACAACGATTTTTTGCGGCAGATTCCCGGCTGTAGTTGCCACAGCGTCGCCGACCTCGATCGGCCCCTGGACCATGGCATCATCCTCGACAATCTGCCCGCCCTTTTTCTTAATCGCACCGGCCACGCCGGAGCCCATCCAGAGATGATTATTGGCGGCATTGACAATGGCATCGACTTTGGCTTCGGTAATATCCCCGGAATAAATTTCAATGTTCATTGTACCTGCTCCGTTTTCACATTCTGGATCACCTGTTTGGGTTTGAACCATGGCTGCCGGTTGAGGCGTATGATGATAACTGCCACCAGCCAGCCCTCGATACTGCCAATAATCATGCCGAAGGCAACATCGCCGGGATAATGTACCCCGACAAATACCCGTGATATCGCCACCAGAAACCCGAAAATCATGATATACAGCGCGTACTTTCGATACAATGTACTGAAAAACAAAGCCTGCCCGAAAGCATTGGTAGCATGAGCCGAGGGAAATGACCATCCCGAGCCGCATGATGCCACTACCAGGCGGGCGTCATCGAGCGCTTTGCATGGCCGTAACCTTTCAAAATATGGTTTCAGCCAGGCGCTGGCGGTTTGATCGGTCAGGGCTACGACGATAATAGATCCGACCACGACCCATGCAAATCGTGCTCGCCCGAAGACAATCAGCAGAATTATTGTGACACCATACAATCCCCGCAGGAAATACTTATTGGTAATCAGCCACATGAGCCCGTCGGTCAGCGGATTGGCGATTGTCTGGTTGATAAAATAGAAAATCGCGATATCGATGTTAATCAATGTTTCCACGATACTGCCTCGGTTTCCCCTTGAGGAAGTTGGTGACTTTTCGTAGTGATGGTATCCCGGCCCGCGCGCCCGGTTTGGTGCATTTCAAGGCCGCCGCCGCCGATGCAAATTTCATGATGCGGGCGATGTCCCAGCCTTTAGAGAGGCCAAAGAGGAATGAGCCATGATAGACATCGCCGGCGCCGGTGGTGTCGACGGCCTTCACGATGAACGCCTGCTCAAAATGCTCATCGCCCTGTTCGTCTATTGCAAAGGCCCCTCCTGTGCCCGCTGATACCACAACCAGTGGAACACGGGTACGTTTTTTCAGGCGCCGTGCGGCCGCTTTGACTGATGTGGAATTAGTTCGGGGCAGAGCATACGCATCGGCGCAAATTAAATAATCGAGCCAGGGAAAGAGCTTATCAACCGGATTACGCAGCGAACCGACATCGAGCATGATCTTGGCGCCGTGGCGCTTGCCCCATCTGACCAGTTTCAGGCAGGCATCGACATAACGGCCGTCGATATGAATATATTTTGGAATTGGATAAGTTTCAAGATTGAGATCGCGCGGCTTGAGATACAGGCGCTTGTCCATATCAAGAATGATTGTCCGCACCCCGGTTTTGTGTTCGATCCAGGCGAAAGCCATTGCCGTCGGACATCGTCTTCGGGTAACCACCAGCGAATGATCGACACCATAGGTGTCGAGTTCTTCTCGCGCGAATTGTCCCCAGTGGTCATCGCCGACGCCGGTAATGAGCAATGAATCACCCCCGCCCAGGCGGGTGAACGTGCAGCAGGCGGTGGGAACCGGTCCGCCGCCGGCAAAGACATGGCTCCCGACGATCGCATCCATCTTGCCGCCCGGGGGAGGATATGATGGTATCGTCACGAAGAAATCAACCGGGGCGATTCCCATACCAAGCAAATCAACTGTCTTTTTTGATGTCAAGCTGTCCTCCGGAGAGTTCGGTCATCCGGGCTACAAAATTCACGGTCTTACTTTTACGAATATCAAGGACCATCGTTACATCCTCAGCGAAGTCCTGCGAGACGATCGTAAACTGCTCGTGTATGATAATACGCAGAACACGATCATAAAGCGAAAACGGCATCGTAAAGGACAGCCGGTCGCAGATCAAGACGTCTGTAATATCTGCGCTGTCCAGTACATCGGCGGCGCAGCCGCCATAGGCGCGGGTCAAACCGCCGGTGCCGAGCTTGGTGCCGCCATAATAGCGGACCACAATGACCATCACGTTTTTCAACCCGCGTCCGATGATGGCGTTATATATGGGACGGCCCGCGGTGCCCGATGGTTCGCCGTCGTCGCTGTATTTGAATTCTTCCTGCTCGATTCCGACTGTCCAGGCATAGCAGTGATGGGTGGCATTGTATTCTTTTTTTCGAACGTCTTCAAGAACGGCGCTCGCATCGTCAACTGATCCAACCGGATAAGCCAGTCCGATAAATCGCGAGCCCTTGATCTTGATTTCATGAGTCGATGCTGCGGCCAGGGTGCGATAGCTGTCGACAATCTCGCCGGGCATCATATCTACACCAGTGCTGTGAGGACCATGTTATAATCGTCGATCGAGGTCAATGGAATCGCGCCATAGCCGGCCAGTGTTTCATAATGCGGGTTATTTTTGCCAATGATAGTGAACATCAGTTTACCCAGTTCATTGCAGCATCTGGCGGCATCGAGAGTGCCGACTGAGTTCTCCGAGACTTCCCCGATAATAACCGCTTGTGAAAGTGCTACGGTAAGACGGTTGCGGCTGATAAGCCGTCCCGCCGACACTGCCGTTTCCGGCAGATATTCGCTGAGAAGCGCGCCATGGTTGGTTATTTCCCTGCTCAGTCCGACATGTTCTGCCGGATAAATATGATTGAAACCCGATGGCAAACAGGCAAAGGTCCGTCCGCCGGCTTTAAGCGTGCCGGTATGCGCAGCGGCATCGATACCGCGGGCCAGCCCGCTGGCGATGGAAATTTTGTTTTCCACCATAACTTTGGCCAGTTCGACAACATCGCCGATACCCTCGGCACTGACTTCGCCGGAACCGATAATCGAGACTATTTTGTCATCATCGCGGGGAAGTTGTCCCTGATAATACAGTAGCATAGGCGGATCATTGAGGACGTTTAACGACGATGGATACTCGGGATCGAAACAAGTCGCGACTCTGGTATCGGTGGCAGCGAGGAGATCGAGCATCTGCTGGGCGGTATCGAGATGGTTGTCAGACTTATAGATGGCTTTGGATTTTTCCGCGCCGATACCGGGAATGCCTCGCAACTCATCTTCTTCAGCCAGAAGGATATTGTCAACTGTCTTGAGATAGGCGATCAGCGAGGCAAACGTCCTCGGCCCGACCTGGCCGGTGAGCTTGAGGGCCAGGATTCTGGCCGCCGGCGAATATTTTTCCAGATCAATCACGGATGATAATGTAGGGAAGTGTTGGCATAAAGGCAAGAGGGGAGGTTGGGCAAGAAATATGGCCGGCTGATGTCATCATTTCCCGGACTTATTGTGGGCGCTTGGATGATGTGCGCAGTTCGTCACCCACTTACGGAATACACTCACCATTAACCTCTTTTCGCCACAGCGCTTTATCATTATATTCCCTTCTATGAAAAAGATTTACCCCGCAATCGCGCTGATACTGCTTTCAGCGCTTATCATCCCGCTGGTCGGCTGCGGCGGCGGTGATCTCCACAGTAACAAAGACAAGCTCCGGGTACTGGTCGAGAACGAACGATTCCAGGCGGCTGAAAAAATCTACCTGAAATATATTTATGATAATCCTACTGACTCGACATTGCTGTACCAGGGATGCCTCCTGTACTGGGGCATGGATATGCCCGACAGCGCGCTGGTGTTGATTAACAAGTTCACATCACTTTATCCTATCCGTCGCGATGGCTTTGTCTGGCTGCGCAAAGTCGCCGCCGAAGTGCAGGACTATGATCGAGAAATCTACGCCGTCAGCCAGATTGCTGATATGGATGGCGACCGACGGTCATATCTTTACGACATCGCCAACCTGAATTTCCTGCGCGGCGAAACCGGGCTGGCTATCTCAACATGTAATCATATCCTCGAATACGATCCCGGCAATCAGCAGGTGATGTTTCTGCTGGCCAATTCTCTGGCCAAGGCCGGAGTAATCGACAGCGCTATTGTAGTCATGAAGCGCTTGAATTCGATGGCGCCGAAACGAATCGATGTATTGGCCAACCTGGGGTCGTTTCATGCCACGGCCGGAAAATATTATGAAGCCGGGATATATTACGACAGCCTGACTATTTTCTATCCTGATTATATTCCCGGATGGTTCGGGCTTGGCAATGTCAAACTGCAACTCGGGGATACTACCGGAGCTCTGGCGGCCTACTACACCGTCTATCAGGCCGATCAGACATTTTTGGGGGTTGATTCGATCATCCGTTCAATAGATCCGATGGGACCATAAAAAAACCGACCGCCTGGGGGAAGGGCGACCGGTTTTTTTTGTGTTCACCTGTGCGCGATATAATTATCGCGAGAGAGGTACAGGGGGCTTAGAAAGTCTCCAGTGGCGTCACTGTCGGGATATTGCAACCGACGCACCAGCGTCCGGCAAACAGTCCCGCGCGCTTGTGATCGCCTCTCCAGTAATGGCCTTTGAGAGAGCCGATCGGCGTTCGGTCGACATCATAAACCAGACCCCAGAAGCGGCCGATACGAGCGTTAACTGGTGAGAGATTGCCACGGTTGGCATAGAATCCCTTCACGAATCCCTCGAACTGCCCGGTGTCATCTATCCATTTGCCGACAAACACCTGGCGGCCGTTTTCGTCAATTCCCCACTCACCCTTGAGGGCACCCATAACCTGGCCCGCAGCGGAGTACCAGATGCCGTAGAAGATGCCATTGCCCTCGGCATCACGCCCCCAGCGCCCGGCCAGCGATCCGCGCGTCCGGTCGGAGGGATCAAAACGGACTGCCTGGAATGAGATGGCATTGCCGAAGCCGATTGATATCAACGTGTCGAGATCCTCAAGCTGATCCATCGTGAAACTGATCGTCAACTGAGGCGATTCATACGTGATTGTCACGACTTCATCGGTAACCGAGGGCGGGAAAAACAGCTTCATCCCGAGACCATCATGATGATAACTGGTCAGCGACACCCAGCCAAGTTCTTCGGGTATGACCACACCGCTGTCATTATAACGAGGAAGCAGATAATCCTGGCCCGGCTCAAAGAGAATTTTATGAGTAGCCACGATAGCGCCGCGGGAGACTGTCAGCTTGCCTGACCAGTCAGTAAGATCAGTCACGCCGGAATCGTTTTCAAGATTACCCCAGACCACGCGGAAGCAGAAAATATCCGGAACCGCTTCGGCCTCGGTACTGTCGATGATGGAATCGGCGACCGGAGAGAGAAGAATTTCATCATTGACTTCTTCTTCGCCCTCAGCAATCGCGGCCAGATCGGCATCGCCGAAATACGGGTCTTCGTCGGTAGCCTTATAGGCGCCGAAATCCTCAAGGCTCGCATCGTCGCCGGTCGGGTCGGTGGTGTTGGAACAGCCGCCGAGTATGGCCATCGCGACACCGAGGATAAAGAGTACAAGAAGTGATTTACGCATTTTGGTATCTCCTTTGATTTAACACAGTTTCTTTTGGTTCTGCCAGAGTACTAATCAAAGCCTGTGCCGAAACGGAATAATCGCCATAAGGTGTTGTAAGTAAATATTTTACAACCCCTGTCGTCGTTCGTGACCGGGTCGCCGCTGTACCGACCGGTACGTCTGTCCATGTACCGTGAACCGTAAGGAGCGCCACATATTAAATTCGGAGATTTCGTTTTAATATCCGGGGGAACAACCTATGAGTCTTAACCGTTATTATTGACAGATCATATACTGAACTATCAAGATTGGGTGGCTGTTGACTTTCGAGCGGCACGACCCTACTTTGCAGGTGACAGAATCTAACAACGATGATAAAAGGAGTTGAAAGGCTATGAACCCGTTTGAATTCGCCATGAAAATGGAACTCGACGGCAAGAAGTATTTCGAGGAGCAGGCCGTGGCCATGACTGATCCGGTATTGAAACAGATTTTCGAAGAACTGGCTACTGACGAGGAACGGCATTATCAGATTTTCAAGTCGCTGGCCGAGGGTCATACGCCGGAGTATGAAGAAGCATTTAAAACCAATATTATCGGCACCACCCGGAATATTTTCGAAAAGCTCAGCCAGGAACATCCCGAACTCGAGTTTGGCGATGATGTCAAGAAGGTCTGGATAAAAGCCCGTGATATAGAAGATGATGCCGAGACCTTCTATAATGAACAGGCCGAAAAAGCCACCGATGAAGCACAGAAGAAAATCTGGTCACGCATCGCGGCTGAAGAACATAAACACTGGGTAGCGATGAATAATGTCGTTAATTTTCTGGATCGTCCTAATCACTGGCTCGAAAACGCCGAATGGACGCAGATGGAAGGCTAATTTCGTCGTGTACATAAATTGATTCGGGGCCCTGCTGGCATCGGCAGGGCCTTTTTTGTATCTTGCAGCCGGGAGGAAGTATGGATACTAAAAAGCAGTTTCCAGTCTATTCGCATACTCAGACAATAAGCTGGTGGATATTGATTCCATCGGGTATGGCAATTCTCATTAGTGGATATTTCGGGTTTTCGGAGGGATTCGTCATCAGCGCCGTTGTTTCAGTCATGCTGTTGATACTTCTGCTTCTGTTTTATTCGATGACTGTCACAGTCGATACCAGAGAACTTTGCCTTGCCTTCGGTCCCGGTCTTTTCGCTCGCAAATTTCTGCTGTCACAGATGGCTAACTGCCGGGTGGTACGGAACAAGCCAGGTCAGGGGTGGGGTATTCGACCGGTTAAAAACGGCCTGCTGTACAATGTGTCCGGACTGGATAGTGTTGAACTGGTCATGGCCAACGGTCACCGGTATCGAATCGGAACCGGGGAACCGCATCGTCTGAGTGGGATTGTCTATCAGCTATTGCAGGAAAAGCGCAAACCATTTGCGGTGTAATACCCCGGTTGGCCAAGCCTATTTTTTTTGCAGATTGCTCAGCAGGCTGGTGATATGTTCGATCTTAAATGGTTTCAGCAGGAAGGCATCGGCAATATCACGGGCCTGCTCCTCATGTTCAGCCGATAAATATGCGGTCATGAGGATGACCGGCAGCGTCGGGCGCAGATTTTTGATTTCACCGGCCAAATCAATACCATCGATCCCCGGCATTCTTATATCAGTAATAACAGTCGCAAAATCCTGCGACTTGAGCATCCGCAGGGCGCCTTCACCATCGGCTGCCCCAACAACCGTATATCCGGATAATTTGAGAGTTTCGATCAGCATAGCCCGGAAGGTATCATCGTCATCGACAACCAGGACCGGTTTGCGGAAATCATCATTGGCGATATCAAGACTCAGGACTTCTTCGATTTTCTGCTCGAGTAGGGCGATACGAAATGGTTTTTCAATAAACGGCCGCGTGCGTGCGGTTTCGATAATCTGCCGCGAGAAGACTCCCGAAATAAAAATCACCGGAAGCTGCGGATGCGATCCGGCCAGTGTTTCGGACAGATCCAGCCCGCTTTTGCCCGGCATTTTGATGTCGGTAATGACCAGGCGGATATTGGCATGGGTCGGATTATTGAGTATCTGGATCGCGTCATCGACCGATTCTGCTCCGATGGCATCGTATCCAATGGCCGTCAACGTTTCCAGAAGCAGATCACGGAGATAGGGATCATCATCGACAGTCAGGATTTTTATTTTTTCCGGCATACGCCGTTTTTATCCCCGAATTATTTTCAAAAGCGCAGTGACTTTTTCATCGAGCAGTTGCCTGGTTGTTGCCTCGACGTTGAGTCGCAGCAATGGCTCGGTATTCGATGGTCGCAAATTGAACCACCAGTCGTCGTAGCCGACAGTGAGACCATCGAGCCGATCGGATTCACCATCGGAAAAGGCCTCGGCGACCGCTTTGATTTTGGTGTCAATGGAATCCACCCGGCTGTTTATTTCGCCGGAGCGAACATAGGGATTGATATCGGCCAGAATTTCATGCAGCGGCCGCCCCGCCTTCGATAAAAGCTCGAGGCAGACCAATAAGGCGATCAGCCCCGAATCGGCAAACCAGTTGTCGCGGAAATAGAAATGTCCGGAATGTTCGCCGCCGAAAACGGCATCGTGTTTTTTCATCAACGGTTTAATGATCGCATGTCCAACCCGGGTTCGAACCGGTGTGCCGCCCTTGCGTTCGATCAGTTCCGGTACCGCCCGGCTACAAATCAGGTTATAGAGAATCGTCTGGTTGGGATCATCAGTCAGCAGCTTATCGGCCACCAGGGCGGTGACCATGTCGCCGCCCAGCGGGGTACCGTCTTTTTGCAGCAGAAACATCCGGTCGGCGTCGCCATCGAATGCCACCCCGAAATCGGAATCGTTTTCTTTCACGGCTTTCTGAAGGTCAAGCAGGTTTTCCGCCTCAATCGGATTGGCCGGGTGATTGGGGAAGGTGCCATCCGGCTCGTAAAACAGCGGAACGATCTTACAAGGTAATTTTTCAAATACAGGTTTCAGGGTAAGCCCGGCCATACCGTTGCCGGCATCGATGGCAATCTTAAATGGCTTAATAATGCCCGGGTCAATAAAACCAAGCACATGTTCGGCGAAATCCTTGATAATATCTTTTCGTGCAATTGATCCCTGCACCGATGATTTTTCAACACGGTCGGCCTCGAGGTCGGCGGCGACAACGTCGAGACCATCGGACCCCGACAACGGCACCGCCTGGCGGCGGCAGACCTTGAACCCATTGTATTCTTTCGGATTATGCGAGGCGGTAATCATGACCCCGCCATCATAATCGTATTTGCCGACCGCAAAATAGAGAGCATCGGTAGAGATCATGCCAAGATCGACAACATCAACACCACGATCGACAATGCCAGCGGCGAGACCCTCGAAGATCTCATCGGAAGAGGTTCGCATGTCGCGGCCGACGGCGATGGTTGTCGGTTTGAGGTAGCCGGCCAGCGAGTTTCCGATACGATAGGCGATCTCGGCATTCAGTTGTTCCGGAACTGTGCCGCGGATATCGTATGCTTTGAAGATGGAATGGTCGAAGTTCATATTTGCTCCTGGTTTTGCTGCGAATATAGGCGCTGGCAACGGTAAAGTCAATTAAATCACTTATCTGCCGGCGGCGGCGTCGGCGACATGCCGGGCGTATTGACATTTGTGCCGGCTTCACGTACTATAAATATGAAAGGAGCAACAAGTTATGGGATTGACCTGCTGGAGCTGCGGGCGCGAAACAAATGTCGAGAAAAAGCCTTATCGGAATGATCATTGTCCGCACTGCCTCGCTGATTTGAAATGCTGCCGGGGATGCCGTTTCTATGATCCGAAGGCTGTGCATCGGTGCCGGGAACGGATCGATGAACCGGTCCGCAATAAAGAGAAGGCGAATTTTTGCGATTACTTCCAACCCCGGGTGATCGGCGCCCGGGCTCAGAATATGATCAACAGCAAAGATTCCCGGAAGAGAGCATTCGACGACCTTTTTGATGATTGAAGAGCCGCGCTTCATATCGACAGGAGTGGAATATCTCATTGACACCGTATGTATAAACTGTGTATATAGACGGCACTGTAGTTCCTGAACTATTAATGTGAGTATATCGCCATCCGGCGGTATCGCGGTACTTCCGGCTTCAGCATCACGACACCGCATATCACACCTACTGCGAGTACAATTCATAGATGAGACGAGAAGATGTGATCTGGCCCGATACACTCGATGATGCGCGCCGCCTGCAACGGGACATTGCACAGCAGGTGAGATGTGATTCCGGATTACCGGAATTTTCGACTATCGGGGGCGTTGATACGGCGTACAATCATGAAAAAGGGGTTATCGTGGCGGCCGCATGGGTCGGTCGGTATCCCGATTTAAGGCCGCTTCACAAAGCGGTCGCAACCGGGCCGGTAACATTCCCCTATCATCCGGGATTGTTCTTTTTCAGGGAAGGACCAACAATTTTAGAGGCTCTGGCCCGCCTTCGGGAGTTACCGGACGTATTACTGGTAGCGGCCCATGGTCTGGCGCATCCGCGCGGTTGCGGGATGGCCGGACATGTGGGAGTGCTTCTGGATATCCCGACGATCGGCTGCGCCCGGAAACGATTATGCGGAGAGCACGACGATCCCGGGGAGGAGCCGGGGGCCGCAGCAAAATTGTATGTGCACAATCGGGAGGCGGGCATTGTCCTCAGGACGCGTGCCGGCGTTAAACCGGTCTTTGTTTCACCGGGGCACCGCTGCGATCTTCAAAGCGCCCACGATACTGTCGTTGCCTGCCTGCGCGGCTATCGACTGCCGGAACCGATTCGCACCGCTCATCGACTGGCCAATAAGATCAAGCATACGATAGAAGCTGCTGAATATGAAACAATGACAGGAAAGTAATATGGCGGATTTGACTCCGATACTGGCGCGATTTCGCGAAGATGGCGCCAAAATTTATGAATCGATAGTACGACTGAGACGAAAATTCCATCAAAACCCCGAAACAGGCAATGAAGAATTTGAAACCACCAAAGTGCTTAAGGAAGAATTATCATCTCTGGGCCTGAAGATTTACGATAAACAACTTCCCACCGGATTATGGGCCGAACTGGATACCGGTAAAAGAGGTCCGACAATCGCCCTGAGGACGGATATCGATGCGTTGCCGATTACCGAGCAGAGCGGGTTGCCGTTTGCCTCGAAGAATCCGGGAAAGATGCACGCCTGTGGGCATGATGTGCATATGGCGATTCTGGTGGGCGCCGCCCGTCTGCTGGCTTCCCAGAAAGACCAGTTGCGCGGGCGGGTACGATTCATCTGTCAGCCGGCCGAAGAAATCCCTCCCGGCGGGGCGCGGCCGCTTATCAAGGCCGGTGTGCTTCGCAAGCCGCCGGTGGATGCCATCCTCGCCCTTCATGTCGATTCAGGCCTGCCGACCGGCACGATCGGATTGCGCGATGGCCCCAGCATGGCGTCGGTGTACGATTTCGATATTGCCGTAGTCGGCAAATCGGGCCATGCCGCGTTGCCGCATCATACTGTCGATGCCATCGCCGTGGCCGCCGAAATCATTACCGGCCTGCAGCAGGTGGTGTCGCGTATGGTTGATCCGGTGCAGCCGGTCGTGTTGACGTTCGGGACTATTCGGGGCGGCGAGGTGCGCAATGTCGTGGCCGGGGAAGTGACGATCCAGGGCACCGCCCGCTGCCTGGATGCAAAATTAACGGAACGACTTCCCCGCCAGATCAAAAAAACCGCTACCGAAATCGGCCGGGCTTTCGGCGCGGTCGTGAAAGTACAATCAGTATCGGATTATCCCGTCCTGGCCTCCGATCCGGTGGTTAACAAGCATATCTATAATTCATATCAGGCAGTGTTTCCCAACGGTAAAGCCGTTCGCGTTCCCGAGGTCATGGGCGGGGAGGATTTTGCGGTTTATCTCGAAAAAGTCCCCGGGGCAATGTTCCGGCTGGGGGTGGGAAACAAGGATATCGGGGCCGACAAACCCTGGCATCATCAGGCCTTTATAGTCGACGAGGCGGCGATTCCGATTGGCTATACCGTTTTTGCATCGGCCGTCGCTCATCTGTTGTATAATTGGGAAAGCCCCGGTCGAAAGAAAACACCCGCGGCCGAAAAAACAGCCACACCGAAACCGAAAGGGCGCAAGAATCCCCGCAGTCGGCGCCATCGGTCCGGTCGACGACGGAGTCCATCATCGCGCACACAGAAAAATTCCTGATTCTGTGTCTGGCGGCGGTTTGTATTTGTTCGGGCGTCGCCTCCGCTGAAATTGTCCAGGGACTGATTGTCACCTGGTCCGATTTTTCGCGTATCACCGAAATCGCACATACCTACGATTATGCTTATGTCGGAACGACCGAGGGGATTATCCGCTACGATCTGACTGCGCGAAAATGGATCGAGCCGTTGACTGTCTCCGACGGCATCCCCGGGCGCCGTATTCACCGCCTGGCTGTCTCATCACTCGATGATTATATCTATGTCGAAACCGAACAGGGATTGTACTCCTACAACTGGGCTTTCGAACACTGGATGCCGGAATCGAGTTTCCCTGTGGAATACAATCAGGACAGCCGGCCGAAAATCCCCCTGCCCGATATTCTGATCCCCTATGAATATCGATTCGATGTCTCGGGATATATCACCGATAGCTACTTTCGCGACTGGGAAGTTACCGCCCTGATTCGTGATATGTACACCGATCTCTTTCTGGGGACATGGGGACTGGGCGTGTTTGTCGCCGACGATCGATCCCTTATCGCTAATCATATACCCGGCGGGCTGCTGCATCGACGGGTTGATGCGATTCATATCGATGGTGACTCGATCTGGGTGGGCGGCAATGGCGGCCAGGCACCAGCCGAATATCAGGGCGAACGCTATGGCGTCACCCTGATGAGTCGCTTTGCCGGAACTTTTACGCATTTCGAACCGCGTTTCATCCAGGGGTTCGACAGCGAGATCATCTACGATATTACTTCAGACAGCAATAATGTCTATTTTGCGGGTCGTCATGGTCTGACTGTCTATACGCATAAAAATGATTACTATTACACTATGGGGCGCGGCGATGGCCTGCCCTCAAATGAAGTGACAGCGTTGTCCAAAACCGGCGACAGTCTCTGGATCGGAACGACTCGTGGACTGGCGCTGTATATGCCCCGCGCTGATACGCTGACGATGGTTGGCGGCGGAAGACTCAAGGGAATTTTTATTACCGATCTGCTTACTGTCGGGCATCGCCTGTTGATCGGGACTGCCGATGGCGCTTACTACATCGACACCAAGCTGAAAAAAATCGGGGAGCTGCGGGATCCCGATGGCGGTCTGCGCTCTCAGGTGCGGCATATCAGCGCGAATAAAAATGAAGTCTTTATCTCAACCAGTTGGGGGCTTGTCCGCATCGATCTGGAGTCGGACAAGGCCGAGACGATCAGTGCGATTACGGAAGTTTATGGTGTCTTTGCGGCGGCGGCCAATGAGCGATATATTGCGGCGGCGGTGGAAGACGGCCTGTTGATTCTGGATCGCGAGCGGAATCGCGAACGGTTGTTTACGACCGACGAGGGTTTGCCGTCGATCAATATCAGCTCGATGGTACTGGAGGGCGAACAACTCTGGCTGGGAACCGATCGCGGTTTGAGCCGTTTTGATCTAAGTAACCATCGCGCGATAGAATAGCGGCATATGTCACTTTTTTTATCCCGATATTATGAAAAGGCTTTGTAAACCGTAAACTGTCGATATATTGCGGTCGAAAATATACACAAACACCCAGACACCACCCCGCCGAATGCCGGTCGGGGCTTTTGTTGTTAAATGAAATCGCCTGAGGCAAAACGCCGAGGACACTGAGGGAGCCCGAGACATCGATGACTAAATCACGCCTCGTTAACAGGATACTAACCGCCTTTGATCATCTGCCGGCTTTCAAACAGGTGCACCGATCATTGCAGGAACAGCGGGAATATGCTTCTGATTCACCGCACCCGCTTCACCTGGCCGGGCTGGCCGGCGGGGCAAAAGCCTTCTTGCCGGCGGCGCTGCATCGTCATACCTCCGGCAATATATTCATCATAACCGCTGAATTCGACAATGCCCAGAATCTGGCCGATGATCTGGCCGCTATTGTCGGAGACGATCACGTCCTGTTTTTCCCTGACAGGCGAATTAATCCCTATGATTTTCGGTCACCCTCCGGCGAAATTATCGGGCGCAGATTGGCGACACTGGCCGGTATCCTGTCACCGGATCAGAAGATAATCGTGCTGCCGGTGCAGGCGATTATGGAGCCAACGATTGCCCGCGAGACATTTGTCCGTGAATCAGTGCATCTGAAAGTCGAACAGGAAATGGACCCGGATGATCTGGTTCGCACCATGGTGTCGCTCGGATTCAACCGCGTGGTAAATGTTGAGGAAGTCGGCGATTTTGCGGTGCGCGGCGGACTGATAGATTTCTTTTCGCCATCCAGCGAATATCCCGTGCGGGCCGAGTTCTTTGGCGATGAAATCGAATCGCTGCGGCAATTCGACGTCCGCAATCAACGGACAGTCGCGCGGCTCGATGCTATCGATCTGCTGCCGCGCCGCGAAATACCGATTCGGTCCGAGACTATCGAGAATCATCTCGAGAAGCTCGATGAGCGCGACGCCGACATTGTCCGGGCGCGGTTCATCAATGAACCGGAACTGCCCGGCCTCGAATGGCTCGCGATCAGTTTCGGGATAATCCAGGGACGGCTGGCCGATTATATCAGCAATAATGATATCGTTCTCTTTGATAATCTCTCCAATCTCAAAGAAGAACTCAAAGATCGCTGGCTGCTTGGGGAGCAGCATTGTGATCGCGCCCGTGAACGCTTCACCAATCCAGTGCCACTGGAAAAATATTATACTGACCCGGAAGCGAGCTTTGCGCCGTTTGTCGCCCGGCCGCATGCCATAATCGAACCGTTTTCATCGACGCGTAAAACAGTCATCGACTTCAGATGCCGCGAGCATCCGGCGGTCGGCAATCGCATTGATTACCTCAAAGATGTCATCGCCGAATATGAAAATCAGGGCATTGCGCCGACCATCACCTGCGACAACCCCGGCCAGGCCCAGCGCCTGGGTGATATCCTGGCCGAGCGCGGGATAACCGCGCCGGTTGAAGTATTTCATATCCATGCCGGCTTTGTCTCCGAGGAGATGAAACTGGCGCTATTAACCGATCATCAGATTTTCTCGCGTAAGTTCCGCCGCATCAAGCGCCGCCGCTACAAAGAGGGTGTGGCGCTGACCTCGTACACCAATCTCAATCCCGGAGATATTGTCGTTCACGAGGACCATGGCCTCGCGCGGTTCAAAAAGCTGGAAACAATAGAAGTCGATCAGCGCAAGCGCGACTGCCTGCTGCTTGTGTATCAGGGAGGAGACAAGCTCTTTGTCCCGATCGAAGAATTTAACCGGGTATCCAAGTATGCCGGCAAGGATGGCCTCCCCAGACTAACCACCCTTGGCGGCCCGCAGTGGGAAAGACTCAAAAAGAAAACCCGCAAAGCGATCGAGGACATGGCCGAGGACCTGCTCAAGCTCTATGCCGAGCGGAGGATGCGGCCGGGATATGCGTTTAATGAGGATACTGTCTGGCAGCGGCAACTGGAGGCATCGTTCCCCTATGAGGAAACGCCCGACCAGATGAAAGCGATCGTGGATGTTAAAAGGGACATGGAAAGCACCAATCCGACCGACCGCCTCGTCTGCGGCGATGTCGGCTATGGCAAAACCGAGGTCGCCGTGCGAGCGGCGTTTAAAGCTATCGAAAACGGCAAACAGGTCGCAGTACTGGTCCCGACGACAATCCTGGCCCAGCAGCATTTTTCGACCTTTGCCGGGCGCTTCGCCGATTTTCCGATCAAAGTCGAGATGCTCTCGCGCTTTAAAACCCGCAAAGAACAAATAGCGATTGTCGAACAACTGGCCGCGGGAAAGGTCGATGTAATTATCGGCACGCATCGCCTTTTATCCAAGGATGTCGAGTTCAAGAATCTTGGTCTTTTGGTCGTCGATGAAGAGCAGCGCTTCGGCGTGCGCCACAAGGAAAAGCTGCGGCAGATTCGCAAAAACGTCGATACCATCACCCTGACCGCCACCCCGATTCCGCGCACCCTCCAGATGTCGCTCATGGGCGCCCGCGACATGACATTGATCGCAACATCGCCACGCGACCGCCTGCCCATTCAAACCGAAATCGCCGAATTCGATCCGGAAATTATCGCCGAGGCTATCCTGCGCGAAATCGACCGCGATGGCCAGGTTTTCTTCGTCCACAACCGGGTGCAGTCGATTGATGCCATTTACCGCTACCTTAGGAAACTAATACCCCAGGTCGAAATAGGTATCGCCCACGGTCAAATGCACGAAAAAGAACTCGAGGGTGTTATGCTGGCTTTTCTGGCCCGGCGATATCAGGTGCTGTTGTGTACCGCGATTATCGAATCGGGGCTGGATATACCATCGGTGAATACGATTATCATCAATCGCGCCGATCGTTTTGGCCTGGCGCAATTATATCAGCTTCGCGGCCGGGTGGGCCGCTCGCCGGTGCGGGCCTACTCGTATCTACTCACACCGCCCTACCGGCTTTTGACCAACGACGCCCGTAAACGTTTGCGTGCCATCGAGGCGCACTCCGATCTGGGTTCGGGGTTTGCGCTGGCTATGCGCGATTTGGAAATTCGCGGCGCCGGCAATATCCTCGGTGCGCAGCAATCGGGCTTTATCGAGGAAATCGGATTCGACCTGTATACCAAACTGCTTGAAGAAACTGTCGCCGAACTCAAGGGCGAAAAGCTCAAACGGCTCCCTGACACACGTCTCGAGGGTTCGCTGGAGATGCATCTGCCGGAAGATTATGTCGATGTCAAACAGCAGAAAGTCGATATTTATCGACGGCTCTCCGACGCCCGCACACTGGATATGATCGAAGAACTGCGCGATGAAGTGACAGACCGCTTCGGCCGGATGCCGAAAGAGGCGGCGTCGCTGTTCGATGCCTCCGGTTTGCGGCTGGCCGCGGCCATGACCGGGGCCGAGAAAGTGAAAGTAGGGCGGCTGCGCATAACGGTGGAATACCCGGCCACGCAGGCGGTGAGCCGTGCCGATATCGAAGCCATCCGCCGCGCAATCGATGCCCCGATCGAATTTTCAATGATGGGCGGGTTGGTGTTCACGGTCGATTTATCGGCCAAAGCCGAGAGGGACCGTTTGCCGTACATGCGCAAGGTCTTATCCGAGATCGCACATGGCATGGAGTACAAAGAGGTAGGGGTGTGAGGGGATGGGTTAGATATTTTTAGATATGCCCAGCATTCGATTCCACTTAAACGTCCTTTCTGATTTGAGCGCCGGGCAGCCCGATCCGGAAGGAACGAGTAGCAACACCGGTAAAACCCCCGAAGAGTGTGGCTTTCAGATCAAAGGCAACATAGCTCAACCAGTACCGGGGTACCACACCCGACAGGGTGTGGCATTCAGATCAACGTCAACATAGCTCAACAAATAAATAAACCCACGACTCCGCAGCAAAGCTGCTCCGTAGTGGGCTACAGTTTCGTGGGCGACATTTCGCGGGCGACATTTTTGGGCCGGCAAATTCCTCCAGTACGACCAAGCCTGATTTTTCAAGGGGCGTGGATCCCCTCGCCCGCTCTAAAATCAAAATCAATCGACAGCGTTTGCGCC
>CAZGLR010000071.1:0-16967 GCA_964526635.1 uncultured Ignavibacteriales bacterium
GGAGCAGATCAAAAAGATCGCCCGCGCTAACTCCACTGTCCTGCTCACCGGGGACAGCGGTACCGGCAAGGAAGTCGCTGCGGCGGAAATTCATTTGCTTTCTGAACGGCGCCTGGCCCCACTGGTTGCGGTCAATTGCGCCGCCCTGAGTGAAACCCTGATGGAAAGCGAATTGTTCGGCCATGAAAAATGGTCGTTCACCGGAGCGGAAAAACAACATATCGGTAAATTCGAACTGACCGGCAATGGCACCCTGTTTCTTGATGAAATAACCGAAATCCCCGTCAAAATACAGGCCAAATTGCTACGGGTTATTCAGGAGCGTGAATTCGAACGGGTCGGCAGCAATCATGTTATCCGTTTTAGCGGCCGCATCATGGCCTCGACCAATCGCAATATCGAGGACGCTCTGGCCAGCGGAAAGCTGCGTGAAGATTTATATTTCCGGCTCAATGTGACCCGCGTGCACCTGCCGCCGCTTCGCGAGCGCGAGGGCGATATCTCCCTTTTGGCCGACTACTTTTTCAATAAACATGCCGCTGACCTCAAACGGCCCGCGCCGAAACTGGCCGATGGCGTCCTGGCCCGACTCGAATCATACCACTGGCCGGGTAATGTCCGGGAGCTGAGTAATACCATCGAACGCACGCTGGTGTTGAATGATGATGAAGTGATTACACCCAACATGCTCTGGCAGGCAATTGAGACTTCGGATTGTAATGTCGAAATGCCCTATGAAGAAGCCAAAGATCAGGCGGTTACAGAATTCCAGCGCCATTACCTGGCTTTTCATCTCAGACAGCACCATGGTGATTTAAGTAAAACCTCTGCCGCCATCGGCTTATCCCGTCAGGGGCTGGCCAAAGCGTTGAGTGCCTGCGGCCTGAATGCCCGCGCAATTCGAAATGGCAACAAAAGTTGACACTTTACTTCGTTGAATTCCAACGCCTTATCATTATTGACCGCATTTATGTAAACAATCGTTTCTAAAATTATCCACAATAGTCCGGTTACACCCATGCCTCATCATGGAGAATTCTCTTTCATGTCGTTGCAGCACTATCACTTGCATGCGATGTACGAATAACAGTCGCCATATCGCCCTCTCCGGCATACTTCTTGTTACGTTAATCACTAGAATTCGTCGTAGCAGTTGATTCGAAATATATATGAATAATAGCCAGACTAAGCCCCGGATTTTTATTGTCGATGATGATGTCGATTTCGTGTCGGATTTGAGCATCATGCTTTCAGCCGAATTCGATATCGACAGCGCGCACAATACGGAAGATGCGCAGCATTTTCTTCAGTCGAAAACCCCGGCCTGCGTCCTGGTCGATCTTCATATGGCCGAGCATTTTAGCGATAATCCTGAGCGGGAAGGGCTGGCGTTTATCCGCCAATGGCGGCAATCCTGCCGCGAGAGACAACGCAGCTCAATACCCATGATTATCATTTCCGCTCATGCCGACGCGACAAAAGTCAAAGAGGCGGAGTTGTTGGGGGTTGGAGGTGTGTTCACCAAACCACTCAACATTGCATCACTCAAAGAGCGCATGTATCAGCTCATCAAGAAAGAGGGGCATGCTGGAGTTTCATAACATTTAGTACGATCTGGCATGAGGGAGGCTAGGGTAACAGGCGGGATAGTGTTCCGATGAAGTTCGTGCTCTCTCCACCGGGCACTACTCCCTCCTGTTCCCTAACTAATCTTCCCGGTTGCCCCGCTTCCGCACCGTTGGCTGTCTAATATTTCTGTTAAAACCCCCTTTTGCCATTTTTATAATTCTACTGTATATTCCCCGGATGAGGAAAATTCAGCGGTCCGTGTCAGCGGATCGAACAGGAGTGTATTTATGCGTTTTCATGTATCTGTAATTTTGAGTATTTGTTTGTTTGCAGTCGGTATGATATCAGCCGATGAGGCCCGGCTTTTGCGCTTTCCCGACCTTTCATCTGACTATGTGGCATTCGTCTATGCCGGTGATGTCTACACTGTCTCGCGTAGCGGCGGCACTGCTTTGCGGTTGACGAGTCATGAGGGTCTCGAGTTGTTTCCGAAATTTTCTCCGAACGGCAGCCATATTGCCCTGACGGGTCAATATCATGGCGATCAGGCGGTGTATGTTCTGCCGATGGCCGGCGGCGTGCCGGTGCGTCTGACCTGGCATCCCGGATTCCAGAATCAATCGGAACGGATGGGTTCGGAAAATATCGTGATAGACTGGACGGCCGATGGCAAATCGGTCATTTTCCGTTCCCGGAAGGAGAAGCAGGATGTCTGGGACGGCCGAATTTATACTGTTTCCATCGATGGCGGTTTGCCGGAGCCATTGCCGATGCATACCGCCGGCTTTACCTCGCTTTCACCCGATGGTTCCAAAGTGGCCTATTGCCCGATTTTTCGCGATTTCCGCACCTGGAAACGGTATCAGGGCGGGATGGCTCAGGATGTGTGGATTTATGATCTCGCCAATGATTCTTCAGTGAAAATCACCGACTGGGTCGGGACCGATAATATGCCGATGTGGTATGCCGACAAGATCTATTTCAACTCCGATCAAACCGGCAGTCTGAATCTGTATTGCTATGACATTCCCTCCGGACAAACCCGCCAGGTAACGCAATACACTGACTATGATGTCCGCTGGCCGAGTCTGGGTCCCGATGGCATCGTCTTCGAAAAAGGCGGGTACCTATATGTCATGGATTTGCCATCGGAAGAGATCACCAGGCTGACGGTGAATCTGGTTACCGATCATCACACTATGGTCCCGCAGTTTATTGATGCTTCTGAGGAAATCGGAGATTATGTGCTGGCGCCTGATGGCAAACGCGTGCTGTTTTCCGCTCGGGGGGATATCTTCTCACTCCCGGCCGAAGAAGGAATCACCTACAATCTGACCGCAAGTTCCGGGGCGCATGACAAGGAACCGGTATGGTCCCCCGACGGACAACATGTCGCTTTCATCTCCGATGCGAGCGGTGAGGATGAAGTGTATCTCTGCGCTCCCGATGGCTCTCATCGCATCCAACTCACGACCGGCGGGGAGTGTCGCAAATACGGCCTGTGGTGGTCGCCCGACAGCAGGAAGATTGCGTTCTCAGACAAAAATCTGATTCTGTACACAGTGAATGTGGTCGATAAATCGATTCAGATTCTCGATGAAGATGATTTCAGTGAATTTCGCGATATCGAATGGTCCCCGGACAGCCGGTATCTGACCTATACTAAATCTCTGCCGAACCGCATGTCCGGTGTTTTCATTTTCGACACCCATACCGATACCGCCTATCAGGTGACCGAGGGTTTAGCCAATGACTACAGTCCGGTTTTCGATCCTGATGGTAAATATTTGTATTTCTTCTCCGAGCGCGAATTCAATCCGTTGTTCAGCCGGTATGAATTCGAGTTTGTAAATCGCGCGATTACCAGCATCTACATGATTCTCCTCGATGAAGATACCGAATCGCCCTTCGCTCCTGAGAATGACATGGTTATGAGTGATGATGACGATGATGATGATAACAACGCCGAGGATGACAGCGACAAAAAGAACGATCGCGACGGCAAAGATCGTGATAAGAAATCATCAGGCGTCACCGTGACAATCGATTTCGATGGCATCTTCGATCGCCAGGTCGGTATCGATATCCCGACCGGAGATTATTCCGGACTACAGGCGATTTCGGGCGCGATCTTCTATCGCAGCGATCCCCTGCGGGGAACACGCGGCCGGATTTCAACGGAAGCTTCGATTCTGCACAAGTATGATATTGACGAGGAAGCGGATCATGATTTTGCCACCAACGCCGGCGGTTACCGGATATCGTTCGATGGCAAGAAAATGCTGCTGCGCAAGGGGGGATCATGGCATATCAGCAGCACCCGGGGAAGTGAAGCCTCATTCAAAGATAACACCATCAATACCTCTGACTTGAAAGTCAAAGTCGATAAGCGCGCCGAATACCGTCAGATGTTCGAAGAAGCCTGGCGGTTGCAGCGTGATTTCTTCTATGATGAAAACACGCACGGCGTCGACTGGAAAGCAATGTATGATAAATACGCCGTATTGCTGCCGCATGTCAATCATCGCTTCGATTTGACCTATGTCATCGGAGAAATGATCGGCGAGTTGTGCTGTTCGCATACGTATGTCGGGGGCGGTGATTATCCCGAGTTGCCGTCGAGTAATATCGGTTTGCTGGGTGTGAATTTCGAAGTTGACCGTGAGAACAACCGCATCAAAATCGCCCGCATCCTGCGCGGCGAAAACTGGGACCAAGCTCTCTTTTCACCATTGTTTGACCCTGATATCGAGGTCAACGAGGGCGATTACCTGCTGGCGATCGATGGGCATGAGATTACCGCTGGTACCAACCCCTATTCACTGACCGAACAGAAAGCCGGGAAACTGGTCACATTAACTGTGAATGACCAACCCTCGATGAAAAATGCACGGAAAGTCATGGTCAAACTGATCGGCTCAGAAGGCCCCCTCCGGTATCATAACTGGGTCGAGGATAATCGCCGCGTGGTGGATTCGATCTCAAAAGGTGAGATCGGCTATCTGCATATTCCTGATATGGGTGGTTATGGCCTGATGCGCTTTGTCAAGATGTTTTACCATCAGCAGCGCCGCAATGGTCTGATTATCGATGTTCGGTACAATGGTGGCGGATTTGTGTCGCATCTGGTTCTTGACCGTCTGCGAGAAAAACTGCTGGGCGTCGGCGTGGCGCGCAATTCCGATATTTATCCGGTCCCCGGCGATGCTGTCAATGCCCATCTTATTACCCTTTGCAATGAATTCTCCTGTTCCGATGGCGATATTTTTCCATACCATTTCCGCCAATACGAACTGGGTCCGTTGATGGGTATGCGAACCTGGGGCGGGGTTGTCGGGATTCGCGGTTTCAGGCCGCTGATCGATGGCGGCTATGTGACCGTCCCTGAATACAGCCGCTACAGCCTTGATCGTGAATGGGTCATGGAAAACGAGGGTGTGACTCCCGATATTGAGGTGGTTAACCGTCCTGAACGTGAGGCCGCCGGATATGACGATCAACTGATGCAGGCGCTCGAGTATATCCAGAACAAACTTCAAATCGATCCCAAAACTCTGCCGGCCTATCCCGGTCCGCCGGAAGAGAGGTAGAAATGGATCGCGAAAAGAAAGCAGCATAAAAAAAAGCCCCGGAATTCCCGGGGCTTTTTTGTGGTACTGGCTTTTTGCTTAATCAAGTTCTTTCATCAATTCTTCGACTGCACGCACAAGTTGCGGGTCGCGGCCGTTGATGAAGTCATCGGGCAGGTTTTCGACAAAAATATCGGGATGGCGCGGGACCAGGTCGGTGTCTTCCATGTTGATCGTAAAGGCGCCCCACGACGGTCGCCGTATGCGCATGCCGTCGATGAGCGTATATGATCCCGTTCCGATAACTGCGCCGGCAGTTGGTTCACCGATGATCTTGCCCAATTCCAGCGTGCGGAAACCCTCGGCAAAAATCTCCGAATTGGAGGCCGAGAGACCATTGATGAGCAGGGTCATCGGCTTTTCAAGAGCTTTGGAGCGCATCTTGTTTTCCGAGGTCACCGGGAAATCGCGGAAGTTGCGCAGGAAATACGGCTGCTTGATCAGAATACCCAGCAAATGGACGGCGATGTTGCCGCCGCCGTTGTTGCGGACATCGATAATCAAACCATCCTTTTTTTCGGCAATAGAAACCAGTTCTTCTTTGAAACGGGCCAGATACGTGCCCGACATTGAGCGGATATGAAGATAGGCCAGGCGGCCGCCGGATAATTCCCCGACCCGGTCGCGATTGCGCTGCACCCAGTCTTCATACGTCAGATCGGACAGCGACGCCGCCGGTTTGATGTACACCATTTCGCCCTTTTTCCCGGGTGAGACGGCTATAGTAAGTTCAACGCGACGGTCCCGGGTGCCTTCGAGCAGCTCAAACAGGTTTTTCTCCGGCGTGAGTGGCTGTCCATTTATCGCCAGTACGTATTGTCCGATTGCGAGGCCGGCCAGATCGGCCGGTGAGTCGGTTATAATGCCGGCGATACGGAAATTACCCGATGATTCGATTTCATCATAATCCCACTCGATTCCGGTTTCGCCGGTCGCATAGACATTGCTGGTGCCCGGTTCACGGGAATAGGCGCTCAGATGTGACGCCCGCAATTCGCCCATCATCTCTTTGAGCAGATTAATGAACTCCGGCTCGGTACGGACATGATCGACAATCGGACTGTATTTGTCGCGCACAACGCCCCAATCGGTGCCGTGGAAATCACTGTCGTAGAAATAGGCGTTGAGCATCGCCCAGCTTTCTTCGAATTTCTGACGATTGAGCTGCGGAATCGAAATATCGAGTTGAGCGGCGAATGATATCGATTCAGTTTTGCCGCCCTTGAGTTCGGTCTTTTTGATGTTGTCACCATCGAGATAGTAAACCGACTTGGAATCATCGCTGATTACCAGCCGGGATTTGCTCTTACCGCTGTGGGTAAGCTGAGTCAAATCGGGATCATCGCCATCGACTTTGATAGTCCACAACTCCGGTTTACCCATAAGTGAGGAAACGAAGACATACATTTTACCATCGGGGGTCAGGACCGGGTGGGTACTGGAAGCCGCCAGGCGATAGGCTTTTTCACGGCGCTGGACGATGCGTTCGAAGTCGATTTCGACCGGAGTGATGTCGATCGAGTCTTTATCATTTTTCTTATCTTTCTCTTTATCTTCAAGCGTATCCATGAACAGGCTGTCGATAGTGCTTTCGGGGAATTCGAAAGGTTCTTCCTGGAGCGCGATCTGATAAGTTTCATAATCGTCATTCGCTGTTGAAGTAAAGTAGAGATACTTGCCGTCATCAGAAAAACGTGGACGGAAATTCCACCGTACGAACCGGGAGAGGTTATGGCTTTCGCCATCGAGGGAGATCACATGAATATCGGTTTCATAGGTCGGTCCGGCCATGGTATAGGCCAGCCAGCGCGAATCGGGTGACCATGCGAATTCTGTCGTCGGTTCGATACCCAGATCGGAGAAGTTGCCCTCGATCCAGACTGTTTCGGTGTTGTTGCGGAGATCATGGCGGATGATTTTACCCAGACCCCGGTAAAACACCAGGTAGTTGCCATCGGGGGAGACCAGTGGTTTCAGTTCGTTGGCTGCATCGGAGGTTAGCTGCGTTTCGGTCTCCCCGGGAATATCGAAACTGTATATATCAAAATTGCCATTGCGGTCGGAGGCATAGTAGAGCGTTTTCGAATCGCTGCCCCAGACAACGCGCTTTTCCCGGGCGGGAGTAGCGGTTATCTGGAGGCCGATTTCGGGATTCTCGGCGGGGAGAATAAATACTTCGCCATGAATAATGACCGCAATCTTCTTTTCGTCCGGCGACAGGCTGAACCAGTCAACATCGCCTTTGAAGGCTTTGGTAATATCAAGGTTGATTCGTTCATCGGAATTAATCGTTATTCTGACCTGCTGCGGGGTACCTTCGGCCGGATCAAGAGTCCAGAGATGGAATCCCTGTTCGAAGACCAGCATCGTCCCCTGCGGGTTGCCGTTGAGCCACTGGACGCCATCGCCGGCAAAATCAGTCAATGCTGCCGCCTCGCCGCCGTCGAGCGATTTCTTGTAGACCTGGCCCCAGTCGCCGCGGGCGGAAACGAAATAGATTTCATTGGCAGCGTAATTGAGTACCGGCCAGACATCATGATGTTCCCATTCGGTAATTCGGCTGCTGCTGAATTCGGCGGCCGTACGGTCAGCCATATAGATATCGGTGTTGCCCGACGCTTTCATATCCCGTCGCCACCAGCGCCGTCCGCCGGAACCGTTGTTATAAACCAGCCAACGGCCATCGGGCGAAAGGCGGCCGTTGTATTCCCGGGCATAGTAATAACCGGTCAACTTCACGGGCATACCGCCCTCGATAGAGACGATAAAAATATCGCTATAACCCTCGCGACTGGAAGTAAACAACACCGAATCGCCGGCGGCAGTCCAACTGGTCCCGATATCGTCGTCGCTGTGAAAAGTAAGGCGCCGGGGGGGGCCGCCCTCGGCCGGGATGATATACACATCATAATTATTGAAGCGTCGCGATGAGAACAATATCCAGCGACCATCGGGCGAATACTGCGGCTGTATATCCTCGGCCTCATGAACCGCCAGGCGTAATGCGGTGCCGCCGCCGGCCGGGGTTGTCCATATATCACCCTGATAGGTAAAGGCGATCGTTTGATTATCGGGCGACAGGGCAGGATATCGGGCGTAGCGAACCGTTTCATCGGCCGCCGCAACCCCCGCCAGCATCAGGCAAATCCATAGTACTGTTGCAATTATGAAATGACGTCGACTCACAGCGTGCTCCATCCTCTGAAGGTTAAACACATAAAGTACGCAATTATGACGGTAAGTCAATACAGCCGGCAGGGATTATATACATGAACCGGTCATGGCAAAAGTCGATGACAGGTGTCCGGCAAAACTTCTACGGATTCCGCCTTTGGTGCCGATACAGACATTAAAGGGGAAGTATCACCGGACTTAAAGCACATTATAGAGGCTTTGCAGCCAATGAGTTACAAATCAAAACGCCATTCCTTCCAACATTGGACGATCCTTGTCATCGATGCCTGCCGGCCGCGTCAGCGCGGCACCGCCAGCCGTCTTCGAGGCAAAGGTTATATTGTGGAGACAGCATCGACGTGGAGTGAGGCACTGTCGATTATTCTCTCTCGCCAGCCCGATATGATTATGAGCACCCAGACTGTGACAGGCGGTATGTCGCGGGGTAATCGCAAAGCCAGCAAAACAGTGGCCCATTTTATGCCCGGGCGGCGTCTTCGTAATACCGACTATTTTCGTGCGGTTGAGTCGATTCTGCCGGCTGAGATGGATTTTGCCTCATAAGTCTTCGCCACAAGTATTGCCTCGCCATATACGATGTTTTGATGCAATGGCCGGTTTGTTCATAAAACTGAATAATCGCTTGACAATTCTAAAATATTGCAGAATTTTCAGTTACCCTGAGGAGGGAGCAGGGGTGGCGTGTATGGTCACTTGGGCGTTATCTGAGGAGCGAAAAGTATGAGTGGTCAACAGATTTTGATCATCGAAGACGAGAAAGACATTGTCGAGTTGATCAGGTATAATTTATCCCAGGAGGGCTTCAATGTTTCCGCCGCGTTTACCGGTGAAGAGGGATTGATCCTCGCTCGCGAGAATATGCCCGATCTGGTGCTTCTTGATTTGATGCTGCCCGGCCTCGATGGTCTCGAAGTCTGTAAAGCACTCAAAACCGACAGCAAGACGCGCCATGTTCCGGTCGTTATGCTGACCGCGAAGGGTGAAGAAGCCGATATTGTCATTGGTCTCGAGATGGGTGCCGATGATTACATGACCAAGCCGTTTAGCCCCCGGGTATTACTGGCCCGTTTGAAGGCGGTTTTGCGGCGTAAGGCGAAACCGACATCGGACGACAGCGAGCCGGTTCGTATCAGTTCTATAATTATTGATCCGGTACGGCATGAGGTGCTGCTGGATCATAAGCCGATTATTTTGACTTCAACCGAGTTTAAGCTGCTGTATTTTCTCGCGCGCCGTCCGGGCTGGGTCTTTACCCGCAACCAGATTGTCGATTCCATTCATGGTGACGAAGCGGTTGTGACCGATCGCTCGGTCGATGTTCATATCGCCGGACTCCGCAAAAAACTCGGATCACATGGCAAACACATCGAAACTGTCCGCGGTGTCGGATATCGGTTCAGGGAATAGTCAATGGCGCGCAGGCGGCTGCTCTGGAAATTATATCCATCTTATCTGCTTATCATAGTGTTTTCGGTGATCGCGGTTGGGTACTATGGCGCCCAGTCGCTGATTACAGTCCACTATGAGCAGCTTTATGCCAATCTCCATGCTCGTAGTCTGTTATTATGGCAGGGTGTCGCCGAATATCTTTCGGCCGGGAATTATGATGGGCTGAATGAATATGTTCGACTGCAGGGCGGTCGATCGGATGCCCGCATTACCATCATTGACGAATATGGAATCGTCGTCGCTGAATCTGATCACGATCCGGAGGGGATGGAAAATCACGCCAAGCGGCCGGAAATATCAGCAGCCTTTGAAACCGGATATGGCACATCCAAACGCTATAGTACTACTCTCAAAAGCGATATGTTGTATCTGGCGATACGTATTTCGGTCGATGGCCAGCCGTATGTGATTCGAACCTCTTTTCCAGCTACTGTCATTAACCAGGCACTTTATGCAACCCGACTGGGGGTGGCGATCAACGGGCTGGCGATAGCCATCCTGGCTGCAGCGGTCGGACTGGTCGTTTCGCGGCGCATCAGCCGTCCGTTGGAAATATTGCGCAAGGGTGCCGCCCGTTTTGCCTACGGTGAATTCGATCAGCGCCTGCCGATCAGTAATACCTCAGAGGAAATCGATGCTTTGGCCGAAGCAATGAACGAGATGGCGCAGCAGCTCGGCCAGCGAATCAATACTATCTCACAGCAGCGCCGCGAGCTCGACGCCATCCTGGCCAGTATGGTCGAGGGCGTCATCGCCGTCGATACCGATGAACGGTTGATTAATCTCAACAATGCCGCCGTCAATTTGCTGAAACTTGATTCCAAGCATTCGCTCGGTAAGCGCCTCAAAGATAGTATCGGAAATAGCACGCTCCATGATCTTGTGATCGATACGTTATCCACACGGACCCCGCATCAGGAAGAACTGATATTTGCCTCCACCGGCGGTGATCGCTATGTCCGGGCGTCGGCAACAATCCTGCATGATGCCGGCGGGGCCAATATCGGTGCGCTGGTCGTGCTCAACGATGTCACCCAGATTCGTCGGCTCGAAAACGTGCGCCGTGAGTTCGTCGCCAATGTCTCGCATGAACTGAAAACCCCGATTACGTCGATTCAGGCATCGGTGGAAACGCTGCTCGATGGCGCCATGGATAATCCCGGCGATGCCCAACGCTTCCTGAGAATCACCGCCCACCAGGCTGACCGCCTTAACGCCATTATCGAAGACTTACTGAAGCTGTCGCGCATCCAACAGGGATCCGAACAGGAAAAAATCGAACTTCACCAGGAAAATGTTATCCCCGTTCTCGAGGCCGCTATCGAAAGCTGCAGTGCCGTTGCGGCCGGCGAAAATATAGCTGTATCCCTTTCGGCGGCGGATGAAATCATTGCCCGCATTAATGCCCCGCTTCTGGAGCAGGCTGTTATCAATCTGATCACCAACGCCATTACGTACAGCGAACCGGATACGACCATAGTGGTTTCCGCAACTGAGCACGACGATTCGATCGAAATTTCGGTAACCGATTACGGCTGTGGTATCGATGCTGAGTATTTGCCCCGTATATTCGAACGGTTTTTCCGCGTCGATAAGGCTCGCAGCCGTGAAAAGGGAGGCACCGGCCTGGGACTGGCCATAGTCAAACATATTGCGCTGGCCCATGGCGGCCACATTGATGTCAAAAGTAAAGTCGGTGAGGGCAGTACCTTTTCATTGCATCTGCCCGGGAGATAACTGGTCATTTCGCGCCCGGCTTTTTTCCCGATAAACGAAACAAGTTATTGACTCATTATCAGCCTACCCCGTATACTATAATTGTTTACCAATCCCTAAATTCAGGATCATCCATGGCCGGAAAACCTGCAGTCAGAGTTGGCGATTCAACCGCACACGGCGGCACGGTGGTCGGCCCGGGCGCGCCGACAGTCTTAATCGGCGGCAAACCGGCCGCGGTAATGGGCGACATGACAGTCTGTCCCCTGGTCAATCCGGGTACACCCCCGCCTCCGCATGTCGGCGGCCCTATTATGGCGACTGGTATGATGGTGCTTATTGCCGGTAAACCTGCCGCCCGCATGGGCGATACCGCCACCTGTGCCGGTCCGCCGGACAGTTTGATTATGGGAGAAATGATGGTCCTTATCGGCGATGGCGGGGGCGGCGGAGGCGCCGGTGCGGGGAGTTCATCCAAGACCTCAGTCAGCGACAAGGTCGCCGAAGCTGAAACCAGAGAAACCGGTAAGCTGACGGTATCATTTGTGGACAAAGCCGGCAAAAAAGTCACTGGTGTTGCCTTTAAAGTCGCGGATTCCGCCAATGATATCGAATCGGCGGTCAAGAAGCAGGAAGCCGGGAAGCTCAAACGATCCGGCAAGTTAACCGGCGATATTGAGGAATCCGGGCTGGAGAAGGGCGCGCAGATGTCAGTCGGCATTCAGGCGATCACTTCAGCCGTCTGGTCAAAGACCAAAGTCAAAGCCAAAGAAACTGTCAAAATCGCCTCGAAAGTCGCCGGTATCGCCGATGATTCACCGGCCGCAATCACCGTGTTTGTTCGCGATGGAAACTTCGCCGATAAAGCCCTTACGATGATGGAGGCCAAGGTTAACAACGGTGAAATTGAATGTGAATGGATCCCGGAAGTTAATCGGGATATGCTGAAGATACAGGAAGACAAGGAAAACAGCACTTTCTTTTCAGCGCCATTATACTTCTTCAAAGTGGAATGCGCCGGCCATGCGCTCAAATCCGGCATGCTGCAGATTGTCGATGATTTTGAAGTGACAATTGTCGATGACCAGGGCAATGCCATCGCGAACCGGCCATACCAGGTGATCCTCCCCAGCGGCGAGGTGCGTGAGGGCACCCTTGACAGCAGCGGCAAGGCGACTATTAAAGACGTTCCACCGGGACGAGTGAAATTCAAAGTCATGGCCCGGGAATAATCGGATACAATTCAACTATGTGTGAAGATCGAAGACGCGACGGCATTCTCAGGGATTTCCTCGGTGGAATTCCGGCAATCACCGGAGGCGAGAATCGTCTGCAAATGCGGCGCATCAGAGTACGCATCCTTGAAATGGAGGATGTCCTCTTTCACCTCAACAGCGCGGTCATGATGCCGTGCGGGCCGCAAGGGGTATCATCCACCGATGGCACTGATGACGATGCCACCGATACCGGTGATGCCGAACAGCGCGAGGCACAGCAGAATGTCACCGGGTTCGAGGTTCTGGCTCTTACCTATCGGCAATTTGAAATAAATCCGCGCTTGAAGCTGGTGATTACCGGCAATACCGATACCTCGGGCACCTTCGACTTCAATTATACCCTGTCGGAATTGCGCGGGCAGAATGTGCAGTATCTGCTTGAAGGCCGCAAGGAAGAATGGGCCGAAGTGAGTACGGGGCGGCATCGGATCGAGGATTACCAGACTATTATGAAATACTTCGCGGTGCGGCATCCTGACTGGAATTGCGATCCGGGCAAAATCGATAACAAATGGGGTCCCAATACCAAACAGGCGTCGGCCAATTTCTTTTCGGCCAATGGCCTGCCACCGACCCTCGCCGATGAAGTCGATCGAGTGGCTTCACATCCCTGGCCGGCGCCCGCCTGGGAGGCGGTTTTTGAATTGTACTGTGATGAAATCGCCCGCCTGCTGAATCTTCCCAGCGGCGACCATCTCGATGGCTGCCGCGCCCGGCTGCATTTCGTGGATACCGAAAAAAAATCAGTCGGCTGCGGTGAATCGTTCCCCGTCGACGATGCCGAGCGCGACAATTACCGTTCGCAAAACAACCGCCGGGTGGAATTGTTTTTCTTTGAGCATGGTGAAGCACCGGAACGGATGGATTGCTCTCTCGAACGGAATCGCGCCCATACCACCGAAGAGTGCCCCATCCGCAGCCTGCATCATTTTACTCCGATTTATGTCAATCCCGCCGACCTGACATCGGTGGCCTATCATATCAAGTTCATGTATTACGATCGCATCAAACGCAGTCTGCAGCCGGTTCCGGCCGGGCTGGTGATCGGGGCTTTTGAAACGGTCGGCGGCCGTACCCGCGAGGTCCAATCGACCACGGATTATACCGATGGCGTCTATATTGTTCAGGTCCAGGATAATCCTGACCGCGAAGGTATTCACTTTGAAATCGATGATTCCGGGCAAAAGTGGGTGTTTACCGAAAACGACGGCGCCACCCCGCAGATTGTTGCCCGTGATATTGCCGAAGTGCGGGAGTTGCCGTGGGCTGAACGGATCACTTATTATGATCTGCCGCAGCTATGGTCCTCACGGAATTACTGGGTACGCACCGACGCCGATCAGAGAGCCGGGCGACGCTTCAATGACGCTATGAACAATCGCAATATCAAACCGTATGGCGATAATGAAACATCACTGGATGAACCGGTCATCTTCTGTCTCGATGATGTCGTCCTGGTCAATTCCGCGGGCTTACAGAACATCCGCGATCTTGATGAAAGCGATGACCCCATTGACTTGTCCGACGATGCCGATTTGACCCTGTTTTACCTTGATCCCGACAGCGAGTATGAACTCAACCTTTATAATTCCAAGGACGATCATAAAGAATTCAGCGATATCGAATTTTCCGAGAATCTGATCACCGACGTGCCGCCGTTTGCCCGCATCATCTGTTTTTGCAGCAAGTTTTACAGCATAACTGACAAACGTACCCTGGCGCCATCGGGGTTTTCGTATGATGATAATCACATTCTCGGTGCCCGGGCCGCCGTCGTAGACGATACCGATGTCCACGCCTTCGAACATGTCCATGTCAATTTCGGCAATGGTTCGGCGCCCTACGATTATGTCCAGAGCAACTGCGGCAACTATGAGCTGCATTATTTTCATGCCTGCGGAACGCGCGATGATAAAGAATTGTCCTATCTGATGATCTACTGGTATTGCCGATATTATCGCCATGCCAGCGATCCTCCGACCACCCGCCCGGACTGGTATACCAAATGGAAAAAATACGGCGGCTGGAACGCCATGGCACGCACCAATCGGCCATACAAGCTAATCCTGGCCGAGGGAAGCAAGGACATCGTCATCAGAACATTTCCCTTTTACGAGGGCAAAAACTACGACCACGGCGGTTCGCGCCGTGTCGCGGTCAACATCTGTGAGGATGAGCATGCCTGGATGCTGCCGACCAGATCGGAAATGCAGCATGGTCACTATCGCCGCCAGGTCGGCTATTACAGTGATCGACACTGGATTCACAACACACCCGGTGACAATTACCAGGACGTTGACGGCCGCACGTATTCGCCGTTGACCAGCCATCATGAACTCGGCCATGCGACCGGCTGTTTCGACGATTATCTTTATTCATTGAAGGTCGACGGTGAAACGTATGGCGGTATTCCCAGTTTCAATCAACCATATACCGCCCCGGGCGGACCCTATCATCGTGATACCCTGGCCCGGATGTTTCACAATCGCAGCCCGCGGATGCGGAATTTCTGGCACTTTGTAAACTGGGTCAACGACAAAGCAGGTTCGACGCTCGATAGTTTTCTCGATGGCTCCCGCTACAAAATGGCGTACAAGTTCACCAAAGACGGTTCCGAGGAGACGATTGAGCTTGATTTGACGAATGCCCGGTATCGGGACACCTGCAGTCCCTCGTATCAAAACCTCAACTTTGAGATGGGTGACGACGGCAAGGCTGATTTGCTTTTGTATAAGACCGGTGGCGAAACCGCGCGCACGCTGATCAGGAATCATGTATTCGATGCTATCCTGGTGGTGCGCAGTATGCTTGAAGTTCGTTTCGATCGCAGTGTTGCCGACTGGTTCAATGGCCGCAACTGGACCAAGCAGGATCGCCGTAACTGGATTGTCCAGAATCTGCTGGTGCCGATTACTGAAAATTTCGAAGTTTATTACTGGGAATGTCCGGAAGCCAGCGATTTCAAGAAGACGCTGATGATCTTTTCGCCGTTTTTCTGGATCGGCAATCCGCCATCGGAATACAATCCTCATTTCCGGATTGATGTCCAGAATCTGACCGGGACGAATTTCAGGGCCGATGATGATCGCGTACGGGTTGGCAAAAATGCTGACCATCATCAGATACTCGACCACATTCTCGGGCAGTGCGATACCGACGCGCATCACCAGACAACCCTGGCTCCGATCGGCACCTGGCTTGGCGGGCCAACTATTGGTAATGGCACCTTCGCCATTCACAAGATATGATGACACGTATCGGCCTCGGGATTCTATGTCTTTTAGCGATGCTGAGTGGCGGCTGCCACGGGCAGGGAGAGAAGGAAACGCAAATCATGGCTACCGAACAACGACCCACATACAGTCGTTTGCACGCCGACGTGATGAGATCATCGCGTATTGAAGCCTCCGTATCCATCGCCGGCAATATCGGCTGGCGTTATGCGCTTGATAAGGACACGCCGCCGCTTCTGTCGCCGACGGTTATCCTTGTCGATTCATCATATTTGTTTGTCGTCTCCGAGGATGTGCTTAAAGTGCTCTCGACCGAGGGTAAGAAGTTGTGGGAAGAATCACTGCTGCCGCGCACCCCGGTTTGTCTGGACAACGGCAAAGTCTATTTTCGCCGTGATGGCGACAAACTGCGCATCCTTGCTTCCCGCAAGTACGACGGCACTGATCCCGGTGATAGCATTATCCTGCTCGATTCGTTTCGTCAGGCCGAACCGGTGTATATCGAACCGGATGGCGATCAGCTGTATGTCGTTTCGAGGTATGATATTAATCCGCAGGAGGGACCGCCGGAATTTGTGATATATCAAAAGGACTTTCCCTCATCGGCTTACACCTGGGTGGCCGGTGAAAACACCCGGCTGCCGCTTTTACCGCTGCATCTCAAACCGCAGAACCGTCTGATAATCTTCTCCGGACTCAGGGTGTCGGTGTATAATTCGCAGCCGAAACTTGATGCCGAACGTATCTGGCAATTCGAACCGGAGTATACAGGATTGCTGGCGGCCAGTGTGAGCGATGCCGGTGTTCTTTACATTCTGGGTGAAACCGATGAAAAGATCGAACTCGGGGCGTTTTCACTCGAGGGAGAGAAGTTATGGGCCAGGTCGTTGCCTTTGCCA
>CAZGLR010000071.1:16977-17640 GCA_964526635.1 uncultured Ignavibacteriales bacterium
CATATGATGAAGACGCCGAATATCATCCGCCGGTGCTGTTTTCCGATGGCCATATCGCTATCGCGGGCGGGATTTTCGTGTACTTATTCAACAATTTCGGTGAACCACGGAGCCGTATTGAAACCGGTGGACTTCCGGTCAGGCATGTAACCGCGTTGTCCGATGGTTCCCTCCTCGTGACCGCCGGCTCGGTGTTGTTCCATTTCGATCACTCCGGCGCCGAGCGATTCAGTCTCGATTTCGAAACGCCGTTGCGCACACCGCCGGTTATCGATGATCAGGGCCGCCTTTATGTCGGTACCTCCACGGAAATTATTCAGATCAAGTAACGGAATTGGAAATGTTATGCGAACCAATGATCATTTTCACATGGAATTGCCCAAAGACTGGAAAGACCGGACTGTTTATCTCTTTATGGGTCCCAATGAAGATGGCGTCCAGCATACGCTTTCGGTGATTATCGACCGTGAATATGATGGCGACGAGCTGGCCGACTATGCCGAAGAGCGTATCGAACTGACGCTGGATACGCTGGATAATGCCCGCGTGGTAAAAGAGGGGAGCCGCGTGCTGCCTTCCGGCATGGAGGTCTACGAGTGCGTATACAAGTGGGTTGCCGGCGATGATCTGATCAAATTCAACAAACTGGCCTTTCTGATTATC
>CAZGLR010000072.1:0-10518 GCA_964526635.1 uncultured Ignavibacteriales bacterium
AATCGTCTCAGGCCCGCCGGTCGAAATCAGCGTTCGCGAGACAGGATCATACTGATATACCGCTCCCCATGCGTCGGTCAGATAGGAGCCGTCGGTCGTATCGATATAGGGGCCATTCCAGCCGCGCCCGGTCAATTTGTCATACGGGCTGATACCACCCGGTTTCACCGCCAGATCGGATAGCGCAGCCGGCAGTATTCCGGTATCGCCCTCGTACCCGACATCAACATATGCACCGCCGGCGACAACCGCGGGGTTGCCCACGATCGCGTTTTTAATCATGCTCATCTCGGCCCGAGTTGCCTCGATCTTTGAATCCTGCATGATTGCCCCCATACGCGGCACCGCCACCGCCGCCAGAATTCCAAGTACCACGATGATCAGGGTCAGTTCGATCAGGGTAAATCCCGATTGTCGCATAGGAGCCATTTGTCTTTACCAGTTGTTCTCGTTGAGAACCGATGTGTTTGGCCAGATTTGCCCGGAGATGGTGTCATAGGCCCATCCGCCCCGAGCACCCACGGTCGTACCTTTGGTCGTACCGATGACGATACTGTCGGGTGCCGCGTCGTCGGGACAAAACGGATTTTTAGGAATCTCGAATTCCATCACCGAACCAACCGCTGCTATGCTGTCGTACGGGGGCCAGTCGGCGTTACCGGTGCGAACAGCCTGGTTGGCATAGTAGATGGTTATGCCGGAACGAAGCGCACCGAGAGCGCTGCGACAGGCGGCTTCCTTGGCATCGGCTGACATATCCTGATATTTGGGGATTGCGATGGCCGCAAGTATACCAAGAATGACAATGATTATAACCAGTTCAATCAGAGTGAAACCGGCATTTTGGGACAATTTCATGAAAAGGTCCTCCGAATGATAATTCTTTATCTATTTATCGGAATTGCGGAGGACGAATTTAGACCTTTTTAGCGAAAAACGTGGATTAAGTTCCACATTGGCAAGAAGATAGCGAGTGCCAGACAGAGGACCATCGCCCCGATAAAAACAATCAGAATTGGCTCCAGCATGGCCGTCAAGTGGCGCGTCCGATAGTCAAGTTCCATCTCGTAATGGGTGGCCAGCTCCTGCATGATAGATTCGATCGCACCGGACTCCAAACCAACGTCGAGCATCTCCAGGGCTATGTGCGGCATATACTTATAATCATCGCGCCGTTGCCCGATCTCGCGCCCCTGTTCGAAAGATGTCGCCATCGTCCTGATATCCGCAGCAATCGCGGTATTGCCGGCGGTGATTTTCAGGATATTCAGGCAGCTTATCATAGGGACTCCACTGCGAAATAGAATCGTCAGCATCGAGGCGAAGCGGGCGATATGGGCTTTGATAATCAGGCTGCCGAACAATGGCACTCTCAGTATGGCTTTGTCCCATATTTTGCGTCCGCGGTCCGTGTTGATCAGGCGCAAAAACAGAATCGCCCCGATGATTGCGCCCAGCAGGATGAGATACCAGTACGATGAAAAAAAGCCGCTTATGGTCATGACAATTTTGGTCGGCAGCGGGAGTCCGGCGTCGAACTTGCCGTAAAGCTTGGCAAACTGCGGAACCACGAATGACATGAGAATAAAAATGGCGACCGCCAGGGCCGAGATAACCATGACAGGATACCTGAACGCCGATTTTATCTGGCGGGAAAGAACCAATTCCTTTTCTATCAGGATCGAAAGCTGATCGAATACCTGATCAAGGGTACCGGAGGCTTCACCGGCTGCAATGGAATTGACATAAATCGGCGGGAATTTTTTGGGAAAACGGGACAGGGCTGTCGACAGTGGTTGGCCGGCACGCAGATCAGATGAAATCGACTTGATTTCACTTTCAAAACCAAGTTCTTTGCTGCCGCGCTCAACAATACTCAAAGCCCGTAGCAGCGGAATACCCGCCCGATGGAGCGTCTTCAAATTCTTTGTAAAGATAATCAGTTTTTCCCGATGCGCCGAGGTAATGCTGCCGAACAAACCGGAGAAGGTGAAACTGCCCTTCCGATTGGAAACTTTAATCGGGATGAGACCGCGATCAGAAATTGTCTCGAGCGCATGTTCCCGGGAATCGCTTTCTATTTCACCGCGAACCTGGGCTCCCTTGTGATCACGGGCAGTATATGTCCAGACCTGCCTCATACGCCGGCCACACCCGCCGTAACTTCGATCGGGGCCGGTTCCGGACTGCCGACCTTGAGAATTTCACTGACTGTGGTTTTTCCCTCAAGAGCCAGTTTGATGCCGGTCTCAAACAACGGTCTAAAGACATCGGCTGAGGCTTCACGACGCATCTCGGATTCTGAAGCACCGCGCAGAATCATATCCCGCAGCATATCGGAAACCCGAACCAACTCAAAGACACCGGTCAGCCCGGCATAGCCGGTGTTGCGGCAATGATGACAACCGGAGCCCTGATAAAAGGTCAGATTGTCATGATGCTGATTGGGAAGAATCTGATCCAATAATGCCGGCGGCAGCGCGGTCACTTCCTTGCATTCGGGGCAGATCGTCCGCACCAGGCGCTGGGCCAGGATACCCTCGAGGGCGGAAGAGATCATGTAACGCTCAATGCCCATGTCGATCAAGCGGGTGATAGTGGCGATCGAATCGTTGGTATGTATGGTCGAAAACACCAGGTGCCCGGTAAGTGAGGCACGGACAGCGATTGCCGCGGTCTCAGCGTCGCGGATTTCACCAACCATGATAATATCCGGATTCTGGCGTAAAATCGACCGGAGAGCCCGAGCAAAAAGCAACCCAGCCTTTTCATTGATTTGAATCTGATTTATCAATGGAAGTGAGTATTCAACCGGGTCTTCAACGGTAACAATATTTTTTTCAATACTGTTTATTTCCTGCAGGGAGGCATACAGGGTCGAGGTTTTGCCGGAAGAGGTCGGCCCGGAAATAAGAATCAACCCCTCCGGTTTGGTTATCAGGCCGTGCCAGTGCCTGGCCATGAAATCGGGCATCCCGAGTTCGGGTAAACCGGCTTTCAGGTGTTTTTTGTCCAGGATACGAATCACGACTTTTTCGCCGTGAATAGTCGGCAGGGTGGACACACGCAGATCAATCGAACGATCTTCGACTTTTACCGCCATACGGCCATCCTGGGGCAGACGCTTCTCGGAGACATCCAGATCGGCGGCTATTTTTATACGCGATATGATTTCCGGCTGCAGCTTCTTGGGCGGGGCGGCCTCTTCACGCATGACTCCATTGACCCGGTAGCGCACCCGCAGCTGGTTTTCATCCGGCTCGAAATGGATATCCGAGGCATTGTCGCCTACAGCCCGCGTGATGATCAGGTTGACGATTTTGACGACTGTACTGTCGCCCTCAACAATCATTTCGGCGGTCGGGAGATTATCGATGGCGCTGGTATCCTCGGTATCATCATCGAGCATCGTATTGACCGAGTCGGCTACCGAGTAATAGCGGTCGATAGCGGTACGGATTTCCTGTTTGCCGGCCACCGCGCGCTTAACGATGCATTTGGTCAAATATCGAATTTCATCAAGGGCAATGACATTCAGCGGATCCGACATTGCCACAACCAGGTTATTGGCCATCTTGAAAACCGGAAGCACATTGTGTTTCTTGGCGATGTCGACCGGGATAGTGGCAATAACAGAGGGATTGATAACAATAGATGAAAGATTAATACGGTTGATTTTTAGTCTTTCCGCAATGACTTCGACCAGTTGAACCTCATGGATAATACCGGACTCAATAAGAATATCGCCCAATTTTCGTCCGGTTTTTCGCTGGATGTCGAGACCGGTTTTTATTTGCTCTTGAGTGGCAAACCCTTTTTCTACTAAGAGTTCGCCGAGTTTTTTCGGATTTTCGGCGGCCATGGCAATCTCTGTTTTGGTTTTTAACTCTATCGGCATGCTGCCGATAGACTTGACAGAAGGGAACAGGCAAAAGGATGGTCAGGCTGCACTTGTATTTGTATAAGGCTATATGATAATGCCACTTCGATCAGACATCGGCCGCTGTTTACTATTATCCTTAATTATCCTGGCAACCATCGGGACCGGTCAGGCGTCCGATGGCGCGTCGGATGCTCCGATTATCGCTTCTGTAGAGATCATCAATGAAAACGTCTTTGATACTGATGTAAAAGCCAATGACAATTTCCTGTTCCGGCTGGCCAATAATCTGCATATCGTGACACGTAAGTCAGTGATAAAAAGAGAGTTGCTCCTCGATGTCGGTGATCGGTACGATACCTCCCTGGCCAATGAATCGGTCCGTAACCTGCGCGGCAAGGACTTTCTCTTCAAGACTGAAATATTGCTCGATACGGCGTCGTCGGATCAAACCATTATGGTCGTGAGGACATCGGATAAATGGACGACCACCGGGGGATTATCCATCCATCGCAGCGGCGGCCGAACGGATCTGCAGTTTGGCGTCAAGGAAAGTAATTTTCTGGGCTATGGCGTCTTTATGTCGCATGATTATTTCATTCCCGAGGATGACCGCAGTTTTTATCAGGGAGAGATTCGGGACAGCCGGTTGCAGGGGCTCAATTTATCCGGCCAGGTTTTGTATTCAGACAGCCCGCAGAACGGCCTCTTTACGGCGATTCTCTCGAAACCGTTTTATACCCTCATTCAGCCAATAGCCTGGTCGCTGTCCTATTTCCATACCAAGCGGAGGCTTGATTATTATAATTCAGACGGTGAGGTCTTTGCCCGTGATCGAATAAAATCGAAGGGCGGCGAACTTGCTGCCTTGCTGAAAACCGGTCCATCGCATCTTAAGTTTTATTATGGGATGAATGTCAGCTATCGCGATGCCCGGGCCGACAACCGTATATTCAATTCAGCCGACAGCGCGATTTCGGATTTTGTGCCGGTACCGCCAACTGATTCGCTGGTCACCATGGTCGGTGCGTCTTTTCGCCTTCAGGAGATAAACTTTAATGCCTTTACCCGGCTAAATCGCTTTGAAAAGCCCGAAGACTATGATCTTGGCTTTGATATCGGCCTGGGCGCAGCAATCGGTCTGACCCGCGGGAAGCCCTCGTTTCAGGCGATTACCTATACACCGGTGTATCGCATGCGCCTGGGCAACGGCCTGTTAATTGTTGGACTCGATGGTCAGGTATGGTTCTCTGAGGGGAAAACGTTGCGACGTTTTTTCCATGGCTTTGGCAGAGCGTATCTACGGTATCATCCCAATTTTACTTTTGTGATCAACGCCTCTTTTGTTTCGGATCTACTGCCGACCCAGTCGACGCAATTGTATCTGGATGAAGATACGGGAATTCGGGGCGTCAAGGCATACCAGCAATCCGGGGAAGAACGGCTGATTATAAATCTGGAGAATCGCTTCTTTTCCGATTTGGAAATACTGACAATTGGTATAGGCGGGGTGGTCTTCGCCGATATAGGCAATATATGGTCCCGATCGGAGAGCTTTGATCTTGATCAAACTCTGATATCACTGGGCGCCGGATTACGATTCGGCATCAGTCGGAGCACCCAGGCGGAGGTGATCAGGCTGGATGCTGCCTATACGCCGAAATTACAGGATTGGCAGATTTCGGCCGGCACCAGGCAGTATTTTTAGCATTATGTGGAAATTATTTTGCTTGACGTTACCCGAAACGTACGTAACTTATTAACAGGACTAGTACTTCATTTCCCCGCCGTCATTGGGATGAACAGACAAACGACCTCGATAGACAGAAAGAATCTGCATATGGCACGATTGGTTTATATTGGGTTATGCCTCTGTGTTTTGATCGTGAGCGGGCCGAATGTCGCGGCCGAAGATATTGACCGATCTTCACTTACTTTGATCGAGCAGGCGTATGCCGACGGCAAGATTAGTTATGCTGATAAGCTGATAAATCAGTTGACGGCGATTTTTGAACCATCATCGCTGGCCGCCGATTATAAAACGACTGTATCACAACCGGTTAAGTCGGCAACGCCTATAATACTCGAGGTCTATGAAAACTGGGATGCCCTGAGTTCTGACCAGCAAGCGATGGCAGCGGCGTTTCTGGGAAGGCCGGAGGCGGAAACCGCCCTGGAATCACCCGGTGGGTTCTTCAAAGTCCATTATAATAATGCCGGTCCCGAGATGGTGCCGCCTGAGGATCTCGATGGCGATTCTGTTCCGGATTATGTCGAGAGGATTGCGGCCTATGCTGACAGTTCGCTCAATCATTTTATCGGTACCCTCGGATATTTTCCACCGCCCATCGACGACTACGGGGATGGTAAATATGATATTTATCTGATTGCTATTCAGGGCTATGGCGCCACATTTCCGGAAGCGCCCGCCGACAGCGCCTGGAATGATTTCACCAGCTTTATCGGGATTCACCATAATTTCTACTGGGGGATTCCGCCCAACGATGATCCCGAGGGGGACACTATCGGCGCCCAGAAGGTGACCTGCGCACACGAGCTGTACCATGCTATTCAATTGGCTTACGAGTATGATACCGCCAACCGCTGGTGGATGGAGATGGGCGCGACCTGGATGGAAGAAATAATCTTCCCCGAGGTCAACGATAATTACAATTACCTGCCATCATTTTCATCAGTACCGGAGCGCCGCCTGCAATACCCCGCCGGTTATCACATGTACGGCGGATTTATCTGGCCGGCCTTCCTGACGCAGCGATACGATATTGACATTCTCAAACGTGCCTGGGAGTATATTCGCTACGAAACCACCATCCAGGGCGTCGAACTGGCGCTTGGTGATTATGAATCAAGTATAAAACACGAATTTGCGCTGTTTGCCGTCTGGAATTATTTCTGCGGTTCCAGAGCACTTCCTGCATACGGCTACATTGAGGCCGCTGATTATCCCGATTTTGATGTCGATTTTCAGTTCCCATCCTTCTATAGGGATTCCATAATTCCGCTCAATTCACCGGAGCAACTCGCCTGCAATTATCTTGAATTCGATGTGGACCCGTCGGAACGGGGACATGTTGAAGTCAGGCTGGATGGAGATCCTTTTGTTGAATGGGCGCTGAGTGTGATCGCTTTCGATGGTGTTGATTATTATACTCAGACCAAAATTGGTACGCTGGGGCAGCCGATTAAGATCAACCTTGAGGCTATTGAAGATTACGTCAAGGTCGCAGCGATTCCGACAGTCGTCTCCAAGGACCGGGAATCGTTTGTGTATTATCTGTCCAATAAGATGATACCGTATGGCGATGCGAATTACGATTTGAGTGTCAATGTTGGTGACGCCACCTACATCATAAACTACGTGTTCAAAGAGGGGCAGGCGCCGAAACCGTATCTCAGTTCCGCCGACGCCAATTGTGATGGTTCAGTCAATGTCGGGGATGCGGTGATGGTCATCAATTATGTGTTCAGCGGCGGCCCGGAGCCCTGCCTGCAGGAATAGTAAGCACTGCAAAGCATAATGCAAGCAGCTTCACATCTGAATGTGTGGCACTTACAACTCGCTGGAAGATAATCATTATGTGCGTAAAACTGTGTGAAATATTTTGCACAGAAATCCTTGACATACTATTTGAATAATAGTATATAGGCCTTCGACGGATTGTTTTTTACGCATCGTGCAGCACATTCTGCGATGTGATACAAGGATGTAACATCGGCCAGAGAGGGGTATCATGGATTCTGGTTTTGAGACTAAGATCCTGATATGCGCCGACTGTGAAGAGGAATTTGTTTTCACCGTTGCGGCTCAGGAGTATTTTGCAGAAAAGGGATATACGGAAGATCCCAAGTTGTGCAAATCATGCTATATGAATCGAAAACGCGATAAGCGAGTTGCACATCAGGATCGCGGAGGCGGGGGATCATTCTCCAACTATTCTGCACAACAAAATGGCTATGACCATCACGGCCCCTGATGAGACATCAGAGGCCGTCGATGAACTACAACTGAATTACTACCGAAAGACCTGCGGTATTGCTATTGCATATGGCTATTTGACCAGCAGCATCTTTTTCACCTGTCGGTTATCGTCTGATATCAGGCGATAGAAATACACACCACTGACGACGCGGTGGCCGGTATCGGCGGTACCGTCCCAGACGGTCGAGTGGTTTCCGGCGGTGTAGTAATCGTCCACCAGTGTCGTTACCTTTTCGCCCAGCACATTGAAGACAGTCAGGTTGACGTCGGTTGCCGTATCCAGAGTGAAATCGATTCGGGTGACCGGATTAAACGGATTCGGATAATTCTGGGCCAGTTCGAATTGCGGCAAAACCGGATTGTCGTCATCAGCATCGGCGGAAAAGGTCACGGCAAAATCGGCGGTCATGGTCGCGCCGGATGATGAAACATCGGTGATAGCGACAAAACTCCCGGAACCATCGTAACTCTCACTGCCGGGTGTGCTTGCATCATTGAAGGTCCTGATATTGTAGGCCCCGGGATAGGGGTCGCCGGAGTTGCCGCTCGAGGTGTTCTGTTCCAGTTGGAAGAAGCCATCGGCCTGTTCCAGGGCCACCCGGTAATGACCGAACGAAGAATGACCGGGGTACCATTCATTGTCATTGTGGGACAGATCATCATCAACATGCCAGATCAATAATCCATCGCCGGGCAGGGTGGCATCATATCCTGTTCGCTGCCGGTTTTCGACCAGATAGTATTCATCACCGGCCTCGCCGGTAGCCCACACCTTATAAATGCTCTGATTGGTTTCCACCTGCGGAATTGACAAATCGTTTTGATTGGTTGTGATAACTGTCGGAGTTACCCAGCCGAGCTGAATTTTCGACCAGGCATCGAAATGCGACGGTGAACTGCCCAGGGAACCGTTCCAACTACCGGCGGCCATGATAGACCATTTGCCGACACCCTGACTGCTGTAATCACGATCATAGAGGTCGGGAAGGCCAAAGGCATGCCCCAGTTCATGCGCAATCACGCCAATTGTCATATCGCCGGGGGAAACCCAGTATTCCGGGACAACCGTATAGTTGTACACATAGACACCGTCTTTAAGCCGTGGTGAAATACTCCATTTATGCGACCACATATCGGTCGTGTTTCCGGTGTATTCGGCACCGCGACCGGCATGGACAATAATGACCAGGTCGACATAATTGTCGCCATCGTTGTCATAATCGGAGAAGTCAACCGACGCATCGACCAGATCAACAACATCCTCGCACATCTTCAGGGAGTTGTTCGGGTAGGGCGAATCGGTGCCGTAATTATTGTCGACATAATAGTCATACGTCTGCGGCGCCCGCACCCAGCCGGCAACCGATGGCAATTGATCGGTAGTCATATCAAGTTGGCCATAGGAGTTTTCCTGATAAAAATGGCGTACCGAACCGGAGGAATTATTGAAAATTAATGTATCAAAATACTCCGGAGCGACCGCCGCGGTATTATCAGAAAAATCGACCAGAATACAAAGGGCCTTCCAGGTACCGGTAGCTGCCGGCGTTTTGACGGGGCCACCTGTCTGGGATTGCATATGGGCCGGTCGTTCAGCTTCATCGACAGTAGTAAAGGGCATCTGTATTTCGCCGCGATCGATTTTTTCCTGCACATCAGGATGCGGCGGCATATGGGCCAGGCTTGTATTCGGGCTGCATAACAGGATCAGTCCGAGAATTGCAACCGCAGTGAGGATGTACTGCGTTTTCGGGATAATCATGTTGGCTTTCATCTTCATGCTCCCCTGTTTTGGCAATGTGTTTTTGTCACCTGCTTTCTACTTTGCAAAGATTGTTCCAGCCGGGAGGGAATTTGTAAGCTGCTGTATGGCATGTGGATATGTGCGGGTGGTCGCTGACAGGACGGCGGCGAGTATGGGATTGCTCCCACAGGTATAGGGCTGACCTGGGAGGTACAAAAAAACGGCCGCCGGTAAATCCGGCGACCGTCTCCTGCTGTCCACGATGAGTGACACAGATTAGAGTCTGAGTCCGATTCCAACGGCAAGGTTCAAACCCTTGCCGGCGGACGAACTTATGGCGTTGTAATTGGCGGCGGCGATATCAATGTTGATCAAAGACAAATCCAGCCCGAAGCCGGCCGAATAGGTCGTTCCCTGTTTGCCGCCGACACCGAAACCGGCGCGAAGCGGCAAAAAGCCGATCAAGCGCAGTTCCGCGCCGCCGGAAATGCGGGGAGAGGTGCTGACCCCGGCGCCATCGCGGAAACCCTGCTCCCAGTCAAAGGCATACTTGAACGATCCCGTCACTTTAGCGATACCGGCGTGCAGGGTGGAGGGCAGTTCCGAGGTAAACGCCTCGACATCATATGTGGAATCCGAAGAATTTATGATGTCATCATCACCCATATTGATGATTGTCATGGTATCGAAAGCAAATTCATACAGGTGTTCTTCGGTGTTCTTGTCCCAGGTCATGGAACTGAAGAAGTTGAATAACGTCACACCAACCGTGTAATCTTTATTCAACTGGAGAGTCGCACCGAAGTCGACGGCATACCCCGAACCACCCGTGGCGGTTCGGGCTTTCATGCTGCCGGCCCCCTCGAAGCCGCCGACGTCGTCGCCCTGCCAGCA
>CAZGLR010000072.1:10528-16880 GCA_964526635.1 uncultured Ignavibacteriales bacterium
CGAAGCCAGTGGCCAAAGTGGCGGCGTGGCCATCGAGTTCCAGCACTTCTTCATACCAGAGGCCATAGAGATAGCGACCCGTTGCACCGACCGAAAGCTGGCGGTCCCCGGCGGCAAAAATGCGCTTACCCCAGGAGAGATTGGCTGAGGCCACGCTGTAGGACTCAGCGTACATATTGCTGAGATCCAGCGTGTCGGCAATCGTGTTGCCGTCGAGCAGAAGCTCCAATGGTGCCCGGCCGAGATTAATATCAGCGGCACTGGTGTTGGAAAAAGAGATGGCCATGTTGCCCATGCCAATCGACATGACCGTGGCGCTGAGATCGACATTGAGTTTCAAGCCCTCGTCAGGGATTTTACCCAGTAGTTCATCTTTCTCGGCTTCCGACAACGTCGCTCCGGTGTATTCGTTGTAATCATCCAGAGAGAAGCTGTTGTTGGAAATCGACAGCCCCAGGCCGACCAGCTGGATGCCGTTCTGGCGATGCCGCTGGAGGCCGAGGTTGGCCGGGTTGAACGATGGGCACTCATATCCCTTGGCCAGCCCGATATATGATCCGGCCATGGCCGTGGCCCGGGCATTATCCAGTCCCGTGGCGCCGGACAGGCTGGTAAAAAGTACCAGGCACAGGCCGGTGATTAACATAGTTGTTGTCAGGGTTTTCATGATTTCCCCCACGTCTGTTTGGATGGCCAGAGTTTTCATTCGTCATCATCCTCGAAAAGGTCTTCACTGACGGTGACATCCACTTCAAGATAGCCGTGAATATGCAGCGAATCTGTCGGCGACATCTTTACCGTCTGACCGTTGGTTCCCAGCATCGTGATCAACTGGCCCATCCAGAGCGTATCGCTCTTCAGGATTTGCAGATCTATGGAATCGAGAACAATCGTGTTTTCAGAAACTGATGCTGATGCCACAGTGCCATCGGGATTGAGATTACCGGCCGTGACAGTAATCGGACCCAGTGAAACAACATCAGGATGCGACGCCACATACAGGCTGGCCGAATCCGGACTCAGAAGCAATTCGACCGAGACTCCGACCGGCAGATGGTTTCCCACCGTGGCGTTGAAGATGGCGACTTTAAGCGCATTGACGATATTGTCGTCGAGGTCCATCTCGGTGTCTTCGAACTCACCCTCGATGACAGTCGAATCAATGATCATCTCCAGCGGCGATGATATCCGTATCGAGGCAACGACGAAATCATCGGGATTAATCGACCCGGCGGTGACGCCATCGCCAAATGTCGCCTGGCCGGTGACGGTGATTACTTCCGGAATCGGATTCAGGAAATCCCCGACAGCACTATCAGTGATGATTGTGGTGACGGGGCTTTGCGGCGTACCGGGTGCAATGACGCCCGTGAGGACTCTGTTCTGTCCGCCGTCGCCGTTGACCTCGACATACAAACTGCCGGGAATATTGACGGTATTGATGATCTCGAGTGTCAGCACTGCGGCGGGAAGCTGCACTGCTTCGAGACCCGTCGGGACATCGATTTCTTCCTGAATATCGTCAAAATCGGCGGTTGTCTGACCGATGATGCCCTCGACTGAAGAAAGCGCCAGACCGGTAATGCCGGCTGATACCGCGATGTTGTCATCGGCGTCGATAGTTACCAGGGCGCCGGATGAATTGACAATTGCCTGCGCCTCAACCGAAATATCCTGCGGCAAAACCTGATCGACCGGTTCAAGCGTATAACCGGTCAAGGGATAGTTGTTGTTGATGGACGAATACGGCGCCACGACCTGCGTGATGGTAAAGACCTGATCAGAGAGGTTTTTGATATCGGGCAATGTGATGGTGACGGTATCTTCCAGCGCCGTGTTATTGGTTACCGATAAGGCTAGTGAACCGGAAGACAAAATTGCCCGCTGCAACAGGTGGTCGCTGTCGATGCTGACCGCCTCGGTGAAATCGCGCGATTGCCGCGGGATGGCTGCGGTCGCCGAGGAAACCTGCAAGCCCGACGGCATCCCGACTCCGGCCGAGAGGGTCGGATTACCGGAAGCGAAGGTCGTTGTCGCAACGGTATGGCAGTAGATTTCCAGCGCCAGTTGATTGGAGATCGTCTGACCGGCCAGATCAGTTGTATCGATTGTCGATGATCCGGCCGGGATCGCTCCGAGCTGGCTGGTGGTAACTACGCTGTTGCCATTGCCGGCATCAAGAATAGTCAAATTGACCGTATCGAGATCGATACCGAAATCGTTGACAATCGTCGATACCAGTTCACCAACGGAGATGGTGGCACTGCTGTAATCACCGAAAGGATCAAGGGTGGTCGTGATCGTGAAACCAGTGTCAGGAATAATGCCACTGGCCAAAATCGCCGGATCGATGTAATCACTTAAGGCGATTGTTTCAGACATATCGCTGAACGGATCAAGGGCGATAACACCCAGTGACTCGGCCACTGAGGCGGAAACATCATCTATGGTAAACGAGGCATCAATGATGATTGTATCCAGCGTCGTTTCATAGAAAAAGACCGGATTTCCGGTTGAGTCGATAGTTAGGTTTTCCTGATCGATCTTTTCGATCAGCTCTTCCATATCCCACGTTTTATTGGTCAATGGAACAACCAGATTGGTATCAAAGGTCGGCGCTTCCGGCTTCTTGATCGTACACTGAACCAGTGTCAGAAACAGAAATACGATCATAACGAAGCAGAACGAATGTCCGGCCAGATTGAGAAGCCGTACCCCCAGGCTTCTTTTGGGTTCTTTGCGTTTTTTCTTTCGCGAAGCCATGATTCCCCCAAGGCTGACGTGTTGACAATGGTATTCACAACTCAGCCTGCAAGGGGCGTGCCGAAGTCAGCCGGAGCAGTATTGTGTTGCCTGGTAACAGATTAGCGGCTTGTCACACAAGACGTCCTCAGGGTGGGAATATGGGATTATTCCTACAGGTGTTGGAAGGTCATCTGTCTGTTCGGATATCATAAAGTGGGGGAAATCGCTGCCGGAGGTTTGCCTTTTTTACTGCTTTGACTTACATTCACGGCACTAATATCGGCAAATGAAATCTATCTATACGACCGGCAGTCTTTTGCGCCGGATTTGTAAGGAGAAGTTATGACCCCGAAAGAAGCATACGATGAACTGGTCAAACGAACCCAGGAGATATCGACTCTGAGCACCTGTCAGGCGGTTCTCGAATGGGATCATCAGGTGCACATGCCGCCGCAGGGAGCCGAAATGCGCGCCCGCGCCACCAGCTACCTGGCCGGTTTGATTCACGAGAAGACGGTCGATCCAAAGATCGGCGAACTGCTTTCGATTATAGAAGGGTCGGATATCGTCTCCGAATCCGACTCGATCGAGGCCGCCAATATTCGTGAAATGCGCCATGGCTACAACAAGGAAACCAAGCTACCCAAGGAACTCGTTGAGGAATTTAATCGCGAGACCGCTCTGGCACATCATGTCTGGGCCGAAGCCCGGAAGAAAAGCGATTTCAAGAAATTCGAACCCTCGCTGGAAAAAATCATCAAACTCTGCAATCGGGTGGCGGAAGCCTATGGTTACGAGGACGAACCCTATGACGCCCTGCTGGACAACTACGAACCCGGTATGACCGCCAAAGAGGTCGAGGCGGTCTTCACCCCATTGCGCAGTGATCTGGTCAGGCTCCTGGAGAAAATCACCGCAGCCCGAAACGTCCCGGACGAAAGCATTGTCGAACGCGACTATGATGTCGATAAACAGAAGATTCTCGGCGAGATGGTCTCGGCGTCAATGGGCTACGACTATACCGCCGGACGGCTCGATGAATCGACGCATCCGTTTACTATTGGCTTTGGACCCGGCGATACCCGCATTACCACCCGGTATAATCCGAAACGGCTCAACGACGCCCTGTTCGGGACGATCCATGAAACCGGGCACGCTCTTTATGAGATGGGTATCGACAAGAAGAAACATTTCGGAACACCCTGCGGCCAGTCGGCTTCGCTGGGTATCCATGAATCACAGTCACGGATGTGGGAAAATTTGGTCGGTCGCAGTAAACCGTTTTGGGAATACTACTACCCTCTGGTTAAAAATCTCTTCCGTGATTCGTTGGGTGATGTCTCGCTTGATGACTTCTATGGCGCTATCAATTTCGTGAAGCCGTCGTACATCCGTGTCGAGGCCGATGAAGTCACTTATAGCCTGCACATCATGCTGCGCTTCGAACTCGAGCGGGCCATCATGAAGGGTGAAATCAAGGTTGCCGATATTCCCGGTGAATGGAATAGCCGCTTCAAGAAATATTTCGGGATCGACGTTGATCACGATGCCCACGGCTGCCTGCAGGACGTGCACTGGTCGGCCGGCCTGTTCGGCTATTTCCCGACCTATGCGTTGGGCAATATCTATGCCTCGCAGTTCTTCGCCAAAGCAATGGAAGACATCTCCGATCTGCATGATAAATTTCGTCGGGGAGAGTTGTTGCCGTTGCGCGAATGGCTCCGTGAGAACATCCACATTCATGGCCAGCGGTATCGGGCGATGGATTTGTGTGAGAAGGTCACCGGTGAGCGTATTTCAGCCAAACCGATGCTGGCGTATTTCGAGAAGAAATACAGCGATATCTACGGGTTTTAGGCAACCTATTGTACGGCGTCGGGTCAATCTCGGCGCCGTTTCATATCTATGAAACTCGACGCCCGACAAATTGCGATCGCCGGGGTGATTGCCGCCATCTATGTGATCATCACGATCACGCCCGGCATCAACGCCATCTCCTACGGCATGATACAATTCCGTATCGCCGAAGCGCTCACGGTGTTGCCATTTATCTATCCCGGGGCGATTCCTGGGCTGTTTGTGGGCTGTTTGCTGGCCAATATCTTTGGGCCGGTGGGGCTGCATGATATCATTTTCGGTTCAATTTTAACTCTCATGGCGGCCTGGCTGACGTATGTACTGAGAAAGACCAAGCAACCGTGGCTGGCCCCGATTCCGCCGATTGTGCTGAACGCTTTCGGGGTATCGGCTTATTTGCATTTTTTATTCGGGGAGCCCTATTGGGCTTTTGTGCTCTGGATCGGGATCGGGCAAACGGTGGTTATTTACCTGCTGGGATACCCGCTTTTACTGATACTGCGGCGCCGTGAACGGCGATTTTAATTGACACATTCAGATATGGCCGGTAGCTTTGGGCCAATATGCAGCGCGGTTAGCCGTGAGATACATACAGATTTCGCTGCCGGAAAAGAGCCTGAAATGAAGGTGATTATGATATTATGGCCAATACGCTGATAATTTTTGAAGATACGTACTACAACGATTTCTATCCGCTGACTCTCAGCCGTCCTGTTTTCGAACTCAGATGTGGTATATGGCGCCTGTGGGAGAAGATTGCGCGGCAATTCGATAGCTACACTATTGTGCTGTCCTGCCGCGATAATCTGGCCGGGCTGGAACGGCGCGAGACCGGCAAGACAGTCAATTCCTTTACCTACACTCCCGGTGATCGCCTGATCTATGTCAATGGCCGCCTGCGGCTGGGCAAAAAACTCGCTAAAGAGCTGCTAACAGCCGATACCAACCGGGTGTTCCATCAGGGTAATATCACGGTCGCGATGGTTATTGTGACGCCATTGGATAAGGATCCCTCGGAGACCATCGATTTCACCGGGGAAGAGGCGGGGAGTGCGCTGGCCGCAGAGGCCGACATGATCGCCGGTGAATTTGAATTCTATGAACATCTCTGGGATCTTGTCAATCTCAACGGCAATGAAATCTCGGCCGATTATTTCGAATTGGCCGGCAATGTTGATCTGGCGCTTATGCTTGAAAAAGCCCGCGTCGAGGGTAGCGCCCGAATTCTCAATAGCCAGAATTTCTATATTGGCGAGGGCGCCGAAATCGGTCCGAATGTGGTTATTGATAATCGCGAGGGACCGGTCATCATCGATCGCGGGGCAGTCGTGGGGCCGTTGTCGTATATCGAGGGACCGTGTTATATTGGCGAAAAAACACAGATTTTCAAGGGAAATATCCGTGAAGGGTGTTCCTTCGGACCGGTTTGCCGGGTCGGGGGCGAAATCGAGGAGTCGATTTTCCAGGGGTATACGAACAAGTATCACGATGGCTTCATGGGGCATGCTTATCTGGGCAGCTGGGTCAATCTTGGCGCGATGACAACCAATTCCGATTTGAAGAACAACTACAAGAATATATCGGTTATGGTCGACGGCCGCGAAATCGACAGCGGCTGCAACAAGATCGGCTCATACATCGGGGACCACAGCAAAACCGGGATCGGGACGTTGATCAATACCGGTGTGGCTATCGGGTTCTCCAGTAATATCTTTGGGGGGCATTTAATCACCACGCGCGAGGTGCCGTC
>CAZGLR010000073.1:0-11261 GCA_964526635.1 uncultured Ignavibacteriales bacterium
AAAAACCAGGTAAATCAAACGCTAAAAAAGTCGCCGCTTTGGCGTGCAGGGTCGAGAGCACCCCGAGCTGCGGCATCATGAAGATCGAGTCCACCGCCAGCCGAGTGATTCCCTCCGGCGCAAAGGCATCGATCATCATCAACGCCGACTGATGCCGCCGTGGCGCATGCGACAAGACTCCCCCGGAACCAATCAGCATATCGAGCGTCATCATGTTCACAATCGTCTGGCCCGAGGAATCCTGCTCGAAGGCATCGGCGATTGTCCGCTGCTTCTGGACACCCTTCAGCACGGTTGCGAAGCTCTTGTGCTGAATAAAGGCCAGCCGCAGGGCCTCCTTCGCGATTGCCTGCTCGAATATCAACTCTTCCATCGACTGCGGGATCGTCGTCGGACGGATCATTTTGTTTTTCACTCGGTTCCGCAAATCACGCTCGTCCATATCAAACGGTACCCAGCGCATTACATTCGGCAGGGTCGCTTCGGCAAATACATTGGAAATCGAATAACTCATCCCCAGGTTGGCCGATACCGTGCGGTTGAAGACACCATCGGCGCCCTCAGGTCGAAACACCGAGAAAACGTCGGTCGTGGCGCCGCCAATATCGACACCGACCGCCTCGATATTCTCGATATCCGCGATTGTCTTGATAATCGCACCGACAGCACCCGGCGTCGGCATAATCGGGGCGTCGGTCCAGTCCATGAGCTTGCGATATCCGGGCGCCTGCGCCATCACATGCTCCATAAACAGATCATGAATCTTCTCACGCGCCGGCAGTAGATTTTCGCGCTCGAGCACCGGACGGATATTATCGACAATACCAAGATCGACTTTTTTGCCCAGCGTATCCTTAATCATATCGCGAGCATCGGTATTACCGGCAAAAATCACCGGCAGCTTGTACCCGCTGCCCAAACGGGGTTTGGGATCGGCTGCTGAGATTAATTCGGCGATTTCCACGACATGCGAGGTCGTGCCGCCGTCGATACCCCCCGACAGGAGAATCATATCCGGTCGCAGGTGGCGAATTCGCTCGATTTGCTGATGCGGCCGCCGTTTATCATTGGAGGCAATCACGTCCATCACGATCGCCCCGGCGCCGAGCGCCGCGCGCTCCGCCGATTCAGCGGTCATTGAGCGGACCACCCCGGCCACCATCATCTGTAAACCACCACCGGCCGATGATGTCGAAATATATATATCACATCCCCGGGTACCATTGGCCGGTGTAATAATCCGGTCGTCATCACCCAGAAGCTCGCGGTTCGACAACTCCCCGACCTCCGCGACCGCGTTCAGTACGCCCATGGTCACGTCCTCAAATGGCGCCTCGACTGTCGTCGGCGCCTCACCGCGAGCAATCAAACGATACTCGCCCTCGGTCTTTACGATCAGAATCGCCTTCGTAGTGGTGGAGCCACAATCAGTGGCCAGAATTACGTTTATATCGTCGAGATTCTTATCCATTGCCCAGCTCGTTCCCGTTAAAGTTTGCTCTATCTACTTTCGCCGGAGAGACCTCCCCGACCTGCGCCGCTTACCCGCGCAACAAAAGGAGAGTATAATATTAATCGCCTATTTTGTCCACCCCATTTTGTCCAGAAACACCTATGCAGGTACAACTTTCGATTGCCCCATCGAATCTGTCGCCCAAATCCTGTTTTTGTTGATTTGAAAGCAACCTCCCTCTATCATGGACAGTCTGAAAATTACAAAACCAACGCCCAACCACGGTGTAAAACAATTATGCTGAACGTAAGCCTGGTACTTTCATCGATTTTCGAACCACGCCTCGCCCTGGTCGGCGGTATCTGGGATATCCTGATGAACTCGTCGTTCTTTGGGGTTCTGATTATCATCATCCTCGTCATCATGTCACTGGTGTCCTGGGGAATCATGATCAACAAATACCGCCTGTTCAAGTCAGTCGACCAACAAAGCCGCAAATTCGCCAACCTCTTCGCCCGCTCGCAAACCGCGGGTGATCTGCTGGGCCAGATAAAAATCTTTCGCACTACTCCCCTTTCCAGAATCTATGCCGCCGGTATCCGTGAAGCCGATGCCGTCCGCCAGGCCAAAGAAGAGGGTGACCTGTCGCCTGAAGAAAAACGGCGCCTGAATGAGGATGATTTTAGAACAATTGATCTCATACTCGAAAAAAGCGTAACCGAAGAAGTCGGCAAACTCGAAAAAAACGTAACGTTTCTGGCCACCACTGCCAACGCCGCCCCCTTTCTCGGCCTGCTGGGTACGATCGTCGGCGTCATGGAATCCTTCTGGTCAATCGGTGAGATGGGTTCGGCCTCGCTGACTGTCGTCGCCCCCGGTATCGCCGAAGCCCTGCTGGTGATTATCGTTGCCCTGGCCGCCGCCATCCCTGCCGTGGTCGGCTATAACTGGGCCAATGCCCGCCTGCGGGGAATTTTCGATTACTCCGCCAACTTCGGCCTGGAACTTCTGGCCCGGCTTAAAAAGGATAACTACCGGTGAGAAAACGGGACTACAACCAACTGGCTGACATCAACGTCACCAATCTGGTTGACGTTATCCTGGTGCTTTTAATCATCTTCATGATAACTGCCCCCATGCTCCAGTCGGGTATTGATGTCAACCTGCCCCGTACCCGGGCCGCCGCCCAGGATGAACTCGGCGAGGGAATTGTGCTGACCGTCGATCTCAAGGGCGGCATCTATATCGACGATGTCTGGGTCCGGCTGGAGAACTTCGAAAGCGAACTCGATAACATCCTGAAGAACCGCAATACTTCGTCCGTATATATTCGTGCGGACAGCGGTGTCGTCTATGGCGTTGTGGTCGATGTCGTCGCCCGCTTGAAAAAAATGGGCATCGAATACCTGGGCCTGGTTACCGCGCCGATCGAAGACGGTAACTGGCGAAAATAAGCGCGATATGGATATCAGCCTTAAAGATATCACCATCTCGGTGATAGTACACATTCTCATCATCGCCATGATTTCCCTGCTCAATCCCTTTGCTGTTGTCCATCGCCCGGATCTCGACGCGGTCAGGGTCAATCTTATCGAAATGCCGCCTCTGGGCTCGCCCGATGTCGCCCCGCTGGAAGCGCCGGAAATCACGATACCGCAGGCAACCATAGAGGATATCGCTGAGATGCCGATCTCAATGCCCGAATCACGAAAAGAAAAACAGGAAATCGAAAAGCCCGAACCGCCCCAACCCAAACCGAAGCCAAGAGAAGACCAGGGATACAAAGGCATGGCCGAAGTCAGCGACAGCGCCCAGAAAGGCGGCACCGATGTCTCCGATCAACTTGGCCCCGGCACCAAATTCGGCGCAGTTGCGGTGGATAATCCCAACTTCAACTACCCGTACTATTTCGTGCAGGCCCTCGGCAAAATCCAGCGCAACTGGTCCAACCCGGTCGCCTCGCGAAGCAAACTGGCTTGTGTGATTTCTTTCAAGATCATTCGCTCCGGGACTGTCCTGTCCCCCGAAATAACCAAATCATCCGGTATCGACGCTTACGACCGGGCCTGCCTGCGGGCTGTCCAGGCCGCCTCACCGCTGCCGCCGCTGCCACCCGATTTTCGTGACGATATTATCGGGATCAACCTCGAATTCCCCTATGAACCGAGATAACTCTATGCGCAGAATTGCTTTAATAGTCTTGTTGTGTCTCTGCCTTACGCCCGGCCTTCGGGCCCAGGCCGGCGATGTCGAAGAGTACGATGTCCGTCTGGAAACCAAATACGGCTACGAATTTACCAAACTGGCTGTCGCCGATTTCACCGGACAGGTCGGCGAGCGGATTGACCGCAGCCAGTCAATTATTCTCACCCGCATCGCCGAAATCATCCGCAGTGATCTGCATTTCTCTCCCTACTACATGGTCATCGAACTCGATTCCCTCTACCTGCGTACCTATGAACTCGAGACTATGAACCTGACCGGATGGAATCATCTCGGCGCCCGCTACCTGGTCGAGGGCGAGGGTGAATTCGACGGCGAAAACATGAGCATCAACTACAAAGTCCTCGATACCCAGACCGGCATCGAGGTCGGCCGCGGTCGTATCCGGGCCAAAACCGCCGATTTCCGCTATACCGCGCACCGGATTTCCAATGAGATCATTCTCGCCCTCACCGGCGAACCGGGTATTTTCACTACCCGGATATGTTTTATCTCCGAACGCACCGGGCACAAAGAGCTGTATCTGGCTGATTTCGATGGTGCCAATATTTACCGCCTGACCTCGAGCCAATCGATTAGCATGTCGCCGTCGTTCTCCCCCGATAATAAGAAAATCATCTACACATCATTCGTGGGCGGGCGGGCAATGCTGTATCAATACGATGTCTTTACCGGCCAGAACGACCTGCTGGCCGGCTACCCGGGAATAAACAGCGGCGGCGCGGTTTCGCCAGATAATAACTGGGTGGCGGCCACCCTTTCGCGCGATGGTAACCCGGAGTTGTACCTGTTGTACCGCGACGGCCGCATCAAACGGCGCCTGACCTATACCGCCGCCATTGAATCGTCACCCTCATGGTCTCCGCGCAGCAAAGAAATCGTCTTCTCCTCCGATCGCACCGGATCGCCGCAGTTGTATATCATGGATCGCGAGGGCACCAACCTGCGCCGTCTGACCTACCAGGGCGTGTATAATGATTCTCCCGACTGGTCACCCAATGGCGACAAGATCGTCTTCGTCAGCCGAATCAACGGCAACCTGCATATCTGCACGATCGACGTCACCGGCGAAAACTTCGCGCAGTTATCACATTACGGCAACAACGAAAACCCCTACTGGTCCCCCGATGGTAATCATATCATCTTTTCTTCAAATCGGACCGGTGAATGGGAAATCTATATCATGGACGCGTTTGGCCGTAAGGCCAAACGCCTGACCACCGGCGGCGGGAATACCAGTCCCGCCTGGTCGCGACAAAGTCGATAATGGAGTTGCTTTTTTGATAAATTAATGTTGCTTTGCAGATTCCATTTGCGTACTCTGAGAGCAATAAATTTGAAAAAATCTGTCTGATCGTTGTAAAAGATCTGTAAGGAGGGATTTATGAAAAAAATCCTCTTGGTACTTGGATTGATGGTACTGGTTGCCTTTCTCGTAAGCTGCGGAGGAAAGCCGGAGCCGCCGACGGAAGAGCCGGTTCAGGTTGACACGACACCACCGCCGCCACCGCCGCCACCACCACCACCGCCGCCACCACCACCGGAACCAAAAGTCACCGAGGGCGACTTCACGACTATTTACTTCGACTTCGATAAGTCGAATATCCGTGCGGACCAAAAGGCCCCGCTGGAAGAAAACGCCAGCATTCTCAAAGAGAATTCTGATCTTCGCATCCTCGTCGAGGGCCACTGCGATGAACGGGATACTGATGAATACAACCTGGCGCTGGGCGATAAACGCGCCACCTCGGTCAAGCAATACCTGATCAATCTGGGTATTGCCGCCGACCGTGTCGAAACCGTCAGCTATGGCGAAGAACGGCCTGCTGTAATGGGTTCGACCGAGGCCGCCTATGCCAAGAATCGCCGCGCCGAATTCCGAATACTGGAATAGAAGTCTTGATATGAGTGATGCAAACACATATCACAATCGTCAGGGATATCGCCGCATGGCGATATCCCTTCTTTTTCTGATTATGGCCGTCCTGCTGATCACCGGCTGCGCCACCAAGCAGGATGTCCTGCAGGTGAGTGAAAAAGTTACGCAGGTGCGCAATGACCAGAAACTGATCAAAACGCGCCTGGATCATCTCGATTCGCTTATCACCACCGGCGAACAGCAGGATAATCGCCTCCGAGTCAGTTTGCAGTCATCGGTAGAATCGCTGACCGAACAATTGACCCAGATGCAAAACCAGATCGAGGATCTGCAGCAGTTGATCTTCCGCATCAGCCAGCGGGCGGGCGATAATACCGCCCAGCCGCTCGCTCAGACAGCACCCGAGGATACGGCCACTCAGGAAACACCTCCGGATACGGCCGCCACGGCGGCGCCTTCGGTCGACTGCCGCCGCTTGTGGGACAACGCTTTCAAGGATATGTATCGGGGACAATACGATCTGGCTATCTCCGGTTTCTCCGATTATCTCCAGTATTGCCCCGAAGGCGACCTGTCTGATAACAGCCAGTTCTGGATCGCCGAATCCTACTATGAGATGAAACAATATGAGAAGGCGGTCGAAGAATACAACACGTTGCTGTCGAAATACGCCAACTCGGAAAAACGCGCCACCGCCTATTTCAAGCTGGGGCGGTCGCATGAAGAGATGGCCGACACGACCAGGGCACTCGAATATTTCAATGTCCTGAAGAACGAATTCCCCGGCTCGGTGGAATACGAACAGGTCAAAGATAAAATCGAAGCCTGGGGTGGTTCGGGCAATTAAATCGTGCTCGACCGTATTACCATAGATATGTCAACCCCGGCCCGACACACCTGTGTCAGCCGGGGTTTTTATCAGGCGGAAGAAGATCTGCTGTATGTCCCCATCTTCCCGGCCGAGGCCTTTTACTCCTATCTCGATTCCGAACAACTGACCCTCGACATCGACAATCGCGGACGCCTGCTGCTTTTGCAGGTGCTTGTCCCCCGACGGCAATGGGCCACAACCACAGCCTTCCCCCCCGCCGATGCCCGTCCCGCCGACATCTCCTTTCGCGATTTCCGCAGCCAGCTGCCATCGGCTGAATTTTCAGTCAATAGCGACAACGCCCTGCATATTGCCTTCGCAGGCGGCGTTGAAACGAAACCTTATCAACTGACCGAAAATCTGTTGGTGGAGGTAAACGGCGACAACACCCTCTGCGGTTTCTGGGTCCTCGATATCGTCGATGACCGCGGCGCGCAGCGTATGGCCCGATGGCGCAAGTATCTTCGCAAGCAACAGCAGGACCAGACACCCCGATCATAAAAACCTCAAACCGGTCCATAAAAAAAAGCGGATGATACCGCAGCATCATCCGCTCACATGGTTCGACGAATCAGTCGAGATTATTTCTTCTTCGATTTGGTCGTCGTCTTCTTCGCCGGTTTTTTCTTAGCCGCCTTCTTGACCGACGCCTTCTTCTTATCGCCAATAGCAGTGACCGTAGCTTTCTTGGCCGTGGTCTTCCTGGCGGTTGTTTTCTTCTTGGCGGTAGTCGCCTTCTTGGCCTTCTTCACCGACTCCCTGGTGGCTTTTTTCTTCGGCGAAGCCAGGGCCTGTTTATCCCGCAGCGTCGCCTGAGCCGCCACCAGCCGTGCAATCGGAACGCGGAACGGTGAACAGGAGACATAATTCAATCCGATCTCATGGCAGAACTGAATCGAATCCGGATCGCCGCCATGCTCACCACAGATACCGACCTTCAGATCCGGGCTTACACCGCGACCCTTGTCGACACCCATGCGAACCAGCTCGCCAATACCGCTGATATCCAGCGAGACAAACGGATCCTTCGGCAGAATACCATTATCGACATAATACCGCAGGAATTTGCCGGCATCATCTCGCGAGAAGCCCATACCCATCTGGGTCAGGTCGTTGGTACCGAATGAGAAGAACTCGGCCACATCGGCGATTTCGTCGGCCGTCACCGCCGCCCGCGGAATTTCGATCATTGTTCCGATCAGGTATTTGACCTTGACGCCGAACTTGTCGATCGTTTCCCGGGCCACGCGCTCGACGACTTCTTTCTGGTTCTTTAATTCGTTGACATGACCTACCAGCGGGATCATAATCTCCGGGAACACCTTCTTGCCGGCCTTAGCCAATTCACAGGCAGCCTCGATAATCGCCCGGGCCTGCATCTCGGTGATTTCCGGATAGACGATACCCAGACGGCAGCCCCGATGGCCGAGCATCGGGTTCATTTCATTGAGTTCATCGATTCGGCCCAGCATTTTCTGCAGACGTTCCAGTTTTACTTCGTATTTGTCATCGTCCTTGTTCAGGGCATTGATCTTTTCCTGAACTGTGTTGCGATGCGGCAGGAACTCATGCAGCGGCGGATCGAGCGTACGGATCGTTACCGGGAAGCCCTCCATCGCCGCAAAGATGCCTTTGAAGTCATCACGCTGGAACGGCAGCAGTTTGTCGAGAGCTTTCTGGCGATCTTCAGTCGTATCGGCCAGAATCATCTCCTGCACGATCGGCAGACGCTCATCCGAGAAGAACATATGCTCAGTCCGGCACAATCCGATACCTTCGGCGCCAAACTTGATAGCCTGCTCGGCATCCGGCGGGGTGTCGGCATTGGTCCGAACGCCCAGGCGACGGATAGCATCGGCCCATTTCATCAACTTGGCAAATTCACCGGACAATTCGGGATCGATCGTCGGCACTTTGCCCATAATGACTTCACCGGTCGAGCCGTTGATCGTGATGGCTTCGCCTTCCTTGATGATCAATTTACCGATCTGGAAGATCTTCTTTTCTTCATTGACGCGGATCTTTTCGGCGCCGGCAACGCAAGGCTTGCCCATACCGCGCGCCACCACCGCAGCATGCGAGGTCATACCGCCACGACTGGTCAAAATACCTGCGGCGGCGTGCATACCCTCGATATCATCCGGGTTGGTTTCCTGGCGAACCAGAATACACGGCATGTTCTTTCCAGCCAGCTTGACCGCATCTTCAGCGGTAAAGACCGCCACCCCCGAACCGGCGCCCGGAGAGGCCGCCAGACCGGAAGCGATAACTTCAATTTTCGCCTCGGGATCAAGACGCGGATGCAGCATCTGATCGAGCTGCGCCGGATCGATGCGCATGATTGCTTCTTCCTCGGAAATCAGACCCTCATCGACCATGTCAGTGGCAATCTTCAAGGCCGCCTGAATCGTCCGCTTCCCCGTCCGGGTCTGCAGCATATAGAGCTTGCCTTCCTGGATAGTGAACTCGAAGTCCTGCACTTCGCGATAATGCATTTCCAGCTTGGCCGTAATTTCACGCAGCTGCTTGTACACTTCCGGCATTTCCTTTTCAAGCTCGGAAATCGGGGTGGGCGTGCGGATACCCGCGACAACGTCCTCACCCTGCGCATTGGTCAGGTACTCGCCATAGAACTCGTTATCGCCGGTAGCGGGATTACGCGTAAAACCGACACCGGTTCCCGATGTCGTCCCCATGTTGCCGTACACCATCGCCTGGACATTCACGGCTGTGCCAAGATTATGGGGGAGATCATGCAGACGGCGATAGCTGATCGCGCGGGGATTATTCCATGAACGAAACACCGCATCACGCGCCATGGCCAACTGAACATAAGGATCCTCCGGGAATTCCTCACCGGTCTTATCCTTGATCAACGCCTTCGATTGCTGGACGATATCTTCGAGATCGGCAACCTGGAGAGAGCTGTCCTGCCGGATGTTTTTATCCATCTTCTTCTTCTCAATGATGCGCTCGAAGAGATCCTTGTCGATACCGAGTACGACATTGCCGAACATGGAGATAAAACGGCGATAATTGTCATAGGCAAAACGGGCATCATCGGTCATATCAATAAAGCCCTGCAGCGTCTCGGCATTAAGACCCAGATTCAACACCGTGTCCATCATACCGGGCATGGAAAACTTGGCGCCGGAACGGACCGAGACCAGAAGCGGCTTTTTCGAATCACCAAACTTCAGCCCCATCGACTTCTCCAACTTGCCCATGTACGTCTTCATCTCATTTTCAAATGACGCCGGGAATTTCATATTGACTTCATAGTACATGTGACAGGCATCAGTCGTGATCGTAAAACCAGGGGGTACCGGAATGCCAATGTTGGTCATTTCCGCCAGGCCGGCGCCCTTGCCGCCCAGCTCGTCTTTCATCGTACCGGACCCTTCACTCTTCCCCCCGCCAAAGAAATAGAAATATTTCTCTTTACCCTTCGCTTTCGTTGCTTTTTTCGTTGCGGGGGATTTCTTCGTTTTCGCAGTCTTGGGCATTGTATTTCTCGCTCCAGTTAAAAAACGGATTTCCAGTTTTCAGTAATTGGGCAATAAAATATGATTTTACAATAGATGCAAGAAGAATCGACACTTTAGCCGATTCCTCACAAAACTATAGCACCGATTGCGGCCTCGCGCCACATTCCCGACCGGACTCTTTTGTCAGGTGATGCGCCCGCCGGCTACAGGCGGGCATACGATATCTAGTCTCGATTCCCCCGTGAGCACTGCAGAAACCTACATGGTAAAGAGGCGTTCGCCAGAAATGATCTTCTCCAGCATCTTAATCGTCTTTTCCACGGGCGCATTGATCAAATCACAGGTATTAAACGTCATGCGCGCAGCTTCCCGAGGCGCCATGAAATTGGCCTTGCCCCGGCCTCCCCGTTTCTTCTTGTGGGTGAGGTTGTATAAACGCTGATACTCTTTCGCTTTCTCTTTGTTTCTCTGGTAGTACTGACGCTGATATTCCCGCCGCGCCTCAGCCGTGGTGAGCCTGCCCCTTGGAGTAGTTGTCTTTTCGGTAGAAGAAATACTCTTCCGTGCCATTCTTCACCTCGCTTTGCTGTGTTGATGAAACTTCCCTGTCAGAAGCCCCGCATCTCCCGGTCATTGCCCCAGATGCATAGGGCGAGAAAGTCTCCCTGAATTAGTCTACGCGAGTAACCGCCGAAAGTCAAGGGATTTCTTCCGTTTTCTTGAAAAACTTCCCTGTATTCCCTTACTAATAAGCAAGTTACCCATCCATATACAATCGTCGCGTTGTAACCCGCTGGCCTACAATAACCTACAAAGACACCTCAAGTCATTGAGACACAACGCAATACGAAGCGTTGCGCGGACACAACAACCCTTACTCTGTCTACAGGAGTTAAAAAAGAGATGTAAAATGTCACCGAAGGTCCGTATTATACAAAAGTATAACCCGTTTCCCCACCTTCGTATATCTATTATACCTATGAGTCAGGATCCGATGCAACACATTTTTTCACATTTTACGTTTTTTATTTGACAATTTTCACCCCTCCTCAAAAAGCCCGACCCATACCGATTCCCCCGACATCGAATCAAAAAAGGGACCCCGGCGCCAGGCCGGGGTCCCTTTTAATCATTTGCTAATCAACAACTAACAGATATTATGCCGACTCCGCGCCGCGTCGTCGCATCTGCCTGACTATCTCCATTAGAATCACCGCGGCGAAAATCAGCAAAACGATCCACATCGTCACCGATATCCCTCCCCCGGTCTCTGTCGATAACTGGAACCAGTCACGGATCGACTGGAAACGCTCAATAGCCAGAGAAATTCGGCCCATGACCGTATAA